>JBIOJD010000280.1:0-5496 GCA_044450485.1 Polyangiales bacterium
CATGCGCTTGCTGATCGCGATCGACAGCGTGCTCGCGGTCCCGGCGCAGCTCGAGAAGCACCCCGAGCGCTTCAAGCTCGGCGCAACGGAGCAGGCCGCGCAGGTCGCCGTGCAGTTGCGAGCGGAGCTCGCGCGGGAGCTAGCGGCCCGCCACTTCACCTACACGAAGAGCGACGGAACGCAGCAAACGTTGTCTCTCGCGGAGCTGCTCGCGCGCGGACCGGCGCTCGAGATCGCGTACGACCCCAACGACTGCGTCGAGCTGCGCTGGGGAGCGCCCGAGGGCTCCGCCGAGCTCGGCAGCTGCGCGCGGCACGCGCCGGCCGACCAGCATGCACGCATGCTGCACTACCGCGAGTGGTTCCACACCCGAACACGGCCCGCACGCGGGACTTCGGATTGAGCGCAGCACGCGCGACGCCAAACCGCTTGCTCGACGCGACGGGAGCTTGCAAGGTTGAGGTCGTGAAGCGCAGCCCCGCGAAAGTCCGACGACGCACGATGCTGCGAGGCGGCGGCGCGATCGCGGCGTCCGCGTTGACCGCGAGCGCGTGGCCGCGGCGCGCGGCTGCGTCGGACGAGAGCGCGGCGCTGCAAGGCTTGCTCCGCGACCCCAAGGGCATTCTCGATCTGCCGGCGGGCTTTGGTTACCGCGTGGTCCAGCGTGCGGGCGAGCCCATGAGCGATGCGTTTCGCGTGCCCGGTCGACCGGACGCGATGGGCTGCTTCCCCGGGCCGAGCGGCCGCGTGATCGTGATGCGCAACCACGAGGTCACCCCCGGTGACACCGCGCACGGCCCGTATGTTCCCGGCCAGGCACCACCACCTGAGTCCTACGATCCGGAGGGCTACGGCGGGGTCAGCCGTCTCGTGCTCGACGCGGATACCCTCGCGCTGCAGCGCTCGAACCTGGTGCTGTGCGGCACGCACTGGAACTGCGCGGGCGGGTTGAGCCCATGGGGTTGGTTGAGCTGCGAAGAGATCGCGGAGCGCCCCCGACACGGCTACGTGTTTCTGTGCGCGACCGACGCCGATCGGGTGCAGCCACCACGGCCGATTCCCGTCTATGGTCGCATGCGTCACGAAGCCGCGAGCGCGGACGCGCGCACGCACATCGCGTACCTCACCGAAGATCAAACGGACGGTGGCTTCTATCGCTTCGTGCCAAAGAGCCCAGAGCGTCCGTTCGAGGGCGTGCTGCAAGCGCTGCGCATCGCAGGTCGCCCGCGTTTCCAAACCAGCGACATGCCGCAGGGCGAACGCTTGGCAATTGACTGGGTCGACGTCGACACGCCCGACCCCGAAGACGACAGCGTGCGCGCGCAAGCGCAGGCCAAGGGTGCGGCCGTGGTGCGGCGCGGCGAGGGCCTGTGGCTTGCGGGCGATCGCGCGTTCTTTTGCGCCACTGCCGGGGGCGCGGCCGGCCGAGGCCAAGTCTTCGAGCTGACCTTCGGCTCGAACGCCAGCCTGCGCGTGGTCGCCGCGTCTACCGACCCGGACGTGCTCGACATGCCCGACAACATCTGCGTGTCGCCGCTCGGCCAGCTCTACGCCGCGGAAGACGGCATGTTCGGCAACTTCGTCCGTCGCATCAGCCTCGACGGCGAGGTGCTGCCGTTTGCGCGCAACGCCGTCAGCTCGAGTGAGTTTGCCGGCCCGTGCTTCAGCCCCGACGGCCGTACGCTGTTCGTCAACATCCAGGGCGATGGCCTCACGCTCGCGATCCGCGGTCCGTTCGAGCGCCCCCTGCCGAACGAAGGCCGCACGAGCCGCGGACCCCTGCACGAGCCACCGAACCTCGCACGCGGCGTACGTGGCCTCGGCACAGGTCTCGCCGTGCTCGCGCTGGCCGCATTTGCCCGAAGACGCAAGCGCGCGGCGCGAGGCTGAGCTCGACGCGTGAAGAGAGCCCTATCCGGCGAGCACAGTCAGATACTCGCGCACGGTTCGCTCCAGCCCCACAAACAGCGCGCGGCTCATCAGCGCGTGGCCGATTGAGACTTCCGCCAGATGAGGCAGCGTGCGGTAGAGCGGGAGGTTGTCGAGGTCGAGGTCGTGGCCGGCGTTGATGCCGAGACCGAGCGCGTGAGCGCGCTTCGCCGCGAGCACATGCTCGGCGAACACGGCGCGACCCTCGGAGGCGCCCCGCGCGTGGGCCGCTGCGAACGGGCCGGTGTAGAGCTCGACGCGCTCCGCGCCCACGCGCTGCGCCCACTCCACCGACGACGGCTTCGCGTCGACGAACACGCTGACGCGGATCCCCGCGCGATGCAGCTCGCCGATCACGCCCTGCAGCTCGTCGCTGGCTTGCTCGCTCCAGCCGGCCTCGCTCGTGACCTCGCCCGGCCGAACCGGCACGAGCGTGGCCTGGTCGGGGCGCACCTCGTGCACGAGCGCGAGCCACTCGGGCCTCGGATCACCCTCGATATTGTACTCGATGCCGCGGGTCCGGGGCTCGTGCAGCAGCACCGCGAGCTCGCGCACGTCGTCGGGGCGGATGTGGCGCTGATCGAGCCGCGGGTGCACGGTGATGCCGCCCGCACCCGCGGCCAGGCACACCTCTGCAGCCTCGACTACGCTCGGCATCGCGCCACCGCGCGAGTTGCGCAAGGTGGCCACCTTGTTGACGTTGACGCTGAGCCGAATCACGGGGTGATGCGCCGCGCCACGTGGCCGACGAAGAACGGGCCCATCTGCGCCATGTACTCGCCGGTCTGCCGCGTCTTGCGCATCGACTGGACCACGTGCGAGAGCGGCTGCAGCTCCTTGCCGACGAGGCCGATCACGAAGTCGTTGTCGTGGGCGTCGAGGCCGAAGCACGCCAGGCGGATGTCGTGCGCCAGATCCTGTGCGCCGTACGCGCGGCCGATCTGCCCGTGCTCGCGGAGAATGGCCGCTTGCTCGCGACCCTCCAGCCGGTTGAACGCGCCGGTGCGGCGCAGGGGATACCATATCGCCCAGGGCCAAGCTTCGTGGTTGACGGTCGCGACTGGCCGCTCGAGAAGCCAGAATTTCAGGTCGGGCTCGTAGCCCGTCGCATAGGTGCGGCCGAGCATGCTCATGTCGTGGCGCAGCGCGAAGCCCGCGCCGGCAGCGGTGATGGCAGGGCGCACGCGTTTCACGAAGTGAGCCGGGTCCTCCGCGTAGGTGAGCACACCGAAGCTGCGCGGAGCGTGCACGTCCTCGTACAGAACAGCGCTCGACCCGCGCTCTCCGAGCTCGCTGGCCACCCGATCGATGGCGTGCGCGGGGTCGAGCTGCTGCGAGCAGTCGAAGACCAGGAGCTGCATGAACAACCGGGTTTGTAAGACCTGAGGATTGCCCGTGTGGTGACCGGCGCGCTCCGCCACATCGACTACGGGCAGGTCCTCTGCGGGCGCGGCGCCTGGCTTGGGCTGTTCAGCCATCGTCTTGTCTCCTTGCGCTGACGGTAGCGTATTTCATTTCGACCCGGGGCGCAGGTCTGGCCGCAGTGCGGGCGCCTCACCGGCCCCGCTCGGGGTCAGATCCGTTAATCGAGCTTCGTGCGAAGGACCTTGAAGCCTGCCACGACGGCCGCGAAATCGGTGCGTCCCGACTCGAACGCGGAACGGGCGCAGATGCGCGTCAGGTCGTAGACGCAACCGTCCTTCTTGATCAGATACACCTCGAGCGTGAGCGGAACGCCGTCGAGCGTCAGGTCCACGACGTCGTGCAGCGCACCGCGGCCGTCGACCGTCACGGTCTCTTCCACCCGGTAGTCGCGGTCGCGCATGCCGAACAGGAGCTGGTTCATCAGCGCTTGCTCGGGAACATCGTTGTAATCCCTGCATGTCGAGTTGATGCTGATCGTGCCGTGCTGCCCATGGTGAAACGCGAGGTCGTTGTCCTCGACCTCCACGCGCTGCCAGCCGCGCCCGAGCTCACCGATGTGGTAACGCACGGTTCCGTCGTCGTAAATCCCGCTGGCAAAGCTCGCGGACGCGCACGAGACGCAGCAGAGCAGGCCCGTGATCCACAGCATCCGAAGCGCACAGCACGCGCTCGTTCGCGCGCCGCCCCGGCCCGCAACCACCGCGCCCGTCCTCACCCGTTCCCGGAGGCAGCGACCAAGCGCAGCACGCGGTCGATGTCCAGCGGCTTGTACAACACCGCGCGCTGGGCGATCGCGGCCGCCTCGGAAAGACTGCGTTCCGACGAGTATCCGGTCATGAACATGTAGCTCGACGCGGGCCGCTCGGACATCAGGCGCTGGACCAGCGCGACCCCATCCATGTCGGGCATGCGGATGTCGACGAGCGCCGCATCGAAGGGAAACGTGCTCGCGACTTCGAGCGCATCCGGGCCACCGTACGCAACCCGCGCCTCGTGGCCTTCGCCCGTCAGTATCTCGGCGAGGTCGTCCGCAAGCTCGCGGTTGTCGTCGACGACTAGGACCCGGCTCATCACGTCGAATTCGTACCGCAGAGCCGCCGAACCAGGCAAGCGGGCAGGTGTCGCTCCAGGAAAAGTCACGGGTTGGACGCACACCCTTCACGTGGTATGGTGAGTCCGCCATGAAGACACTGCGGGCATGGCTCGTTTGGGGGGGTTGTGTGCTCTGCGCGGGAGCCTGCGCGGACACCACGCAGCGCGTGCGAACCCGCGCCGCCCGCGATTTTTCGTGCGCTGAGGCACAGACCAAGATCGTCGACGGCGAATCGGGCGTGTACAAGGTCGCGGGCTGCGGCCTGCAGGCCAGCTACGAGTGCCACGAGGACGGGACGTCGCTCAGCATGCGCTGCCAACAGCTCTACGTGAGCAAGCTTCCGGCTGCGCCAGAAAAGCCGACCTCCGGCTCGAGCCTCGCCAAGGGCGAATAGGCGCACGCCGCTGGACCCGGCCGGCTCCCGGTCGCGCGTGCTAGGCTCGATCCGCATGGAGCACTGCAGTCGCTGCGGCCAAACCGTGCACAAGCGCGTGCCCGAAGGCGAGGATCGCGAGCGCCACGTGTGCGCGTCGTGCGGCACAATCCACTACCAGAACCCCAAGATGGTGGTCGGGTGCATCGTCGAAGAGGGCGGTCGCATTCTGTTGTGCAAGCGGGCGATCGAGCCGCGGCGCGGCTACTGGACCGTGCCCGCGGGTTTCCTCGAGCTCGGCGAGAGCGCGATGCAAGGCGCGATCAGGGAGACCGAAGAAGAAGCGCGAGCGTCGGTCCGCATCGTGGCGCCGTACGCGCATTTCGACGTTCCACACATCGGCCAGGCGTACATCATCTATCGTGCGGCGCTCACCAACCCCGGCTTCGGGCCCGGGACGGAGAGCCTCGAGGTCAAGCTCGTCACGCCGGAAGAAATCCCCTGGGCCGAGATCGCGTTTCCGGTCGTGCGGCATTCGCTCGAGCTCGTGCTCGAGGACCAGCGCAAGGGCCGGTACCGCAGCCATCAGGGCATGCTGGTGCGTGAGGACGGCCGCTACGTCCTGCGCGATCACCTCGCAGTCGAGCTGGGCTGACCGAGCCAGCTGCTACTTGCA
>JBIOJD010000281.1:0-5486 GCA_044450485.1 Polyangiales bacterium
CGAGGGCGCCGGGCGGGTGCTCGTCGGGGCCGGGGTGGGTTTGACTGCGGGCTCGGTCTCCTGCGCACGGGCGATGAGCTGGGCCGTGGGCAGGTCGAGCACCGTGCCCGGGGTGACGTGCAGGGAGCTCTCCCAAGGCGCGAAACCCTGCGCCTCGAGCCTTATCTGGTGGTCCCCAGGCCCGAGGTCCGAGACGCGTGCCGGGGTCGGGCTCGACAGGCGCTTGCCGTCGACGAACACGGCTGCGCCCGAGGGTTGCGAGTCGAGCGCGAAACCGGACTCCAGCGCTTCGAGACTCACCGGAGGAAGCTGAGTGGTTTGGTCGGGTTGCACCTGAAATCTCGTCGCCCACGAGCGGTAGCCTTGCTTGCTCACCACGATCTCGTGCGCCACGTCCGGAACGACCTCGCTCACCACGAACGGGCTCGATCCGGGTACCGGCTTGCCGTCGATCGTCACCGACACGTCCGGCGGGTTGGTGCTCAGATGAACCGTGCCCGCCGCAGGCCGGCGGAAGATGAGCAGCGCCGCCACGATGACTGCGATGATCGCCAGCACCGAGAGCACCGCGGTCAGCATGGACCGCCGTTCCGGAGCGGTGCCGAGCTCGGCCTGCAAGTCCTGCGCGAAAGGCGCCTGACCCGGAAACGCCGGCTGCTGCGGCGAGCCGAATGCAGCCTGGGGAAAGGCTGGGGCAGAGACTGGCCCAGAGGGGGTCTGGCGCAGCGCCGGCGGAAAGGAGCCCGAGATCGGGGGCACCACGCCAGGGGGTTGCGACACGGCGCGCTGCACGATCGGCGCTGCGAGCCCGCCCGGGACGCCGCCCGCCGCCATCGGGCGGTGCGCCGGCGTTTGGTCCTCCGGCCGGTCGTAGATCTGAGTCGACATGTCTTCGTCGTCCCAGTCCATGTCGAGACGTGGTGGACCCGCCGCGGCGCCGCCAACCGTGCTCGCGACCGGTGGCCGCGAGTGCGACGGGGGAATCGACTGAGGACGCGGCACCAGCGGCGGAACCGACACGCGCTGCGGCGGCTGTGCGCCCGGCCGCAGCGTGCTCACCCTCGGGGGCACGACCGCAGGGAGCCCGAGCAGGGTGGCCTTCTTGGGTCGCGCCGGTCCGCGCGCCGGTCCGGCGTCCGTGTCTGGGCCCGCGTACGGGGGTGACGGTGTGCGCGTGCGTGGTGGGGGCGCGGCGGGCTGCGGATGCAGCTCGCTGACGACGCTCACCGGATCGACGTCGTCGAAGGCCGTGAGACCGGTGACCTCGTCCTGCACCGTGCCGCCCATGGCCGCGTACTCCTGATCGCGCGCGTTCTCACGCTCGATCTCTTCGGCGAACGCGCGGTGCATGTACATGCTGAGATCGCGGCGGCTGAAGAAGTTGCCGCTTCCGTACATGAAGCCCTGCAGCTCGTCGTGCAGCTGCATCGCTGTCTGGTGCCGCAGGTCGCGGTCGCGGGCCAGCGCCTTGAGCACGATTTGCTCGAGCTCCTCCGGAATGCGCCGGTTGTACGTGCTCGGCGGCATGATATCGACCTTGCGGACCTTCTCGAGCGTGGCGAAATCGCTCTCGCCCACGAACAAACGCTCGCCGGTCAGCAGCTCGTACAGACAGATGCCGACCCCGAACACGTCGCTGCGGCGATCGATCTCGAGCCCTTGCACCTGCTCCGGGGACATGTAGCCGAACTTGCCCTTGAGGATGCCCGCCTGCGTGCGACCCGCCTTACCGGCAGCCTTGGCGATGCCGAAGTCGATGATCTTCACCTCGCCCTCGTAAGAGACGAGAATGTTCTGCGGCGACACGTCGCGGTGGACGAGGTTCAGGAACTGGCCGCCTGCGTCGCGCTTGTTGTGCGCGTAGTCCAGGCCCTCGCACAGCTTCATGATCACATAGCAGGCCATCGGGACGGGGATCTGCTCGCCGCGCGCACGCCCGCGGTTGAACATCGCTCGGAGGTCCTTGCCGTGGACGTACTCGAGCGCGATGAAGTAGCTGTCGTCGACTCGGCCGAGGTCGAAGATCTGGGCGACGTTCGCGTGCGTGAGCTGCACGGCGATTTTCGCCTCGTCGATGAACATGGTGATGAATTCTTCGTCTTCGGCGATCGAGGGCAGGATGCGCTTGACCGCCACCATGCGCTCGAACCCCTCCACCCCGGTGGCCTTCGCCCTGAAGACCTCCGCCATACCGCCCACGTTCACGCGTTCGAGCAGGTAGTATTTTCCGAACGGAATCGGTTGCCTCAAACCAGCCCTCGCAAGCTGGGCATACTATCCATCCCCTGCGTACGGAAGCAATTGCGGCGTGCGCAGGCTGCCCGCCCCGTCCGGCAGGCACAGGCTGCTCATGGTGCCTGCCGTGGCGGCGGCCCAGCGTCGGCGCCTGGGCGTGCGCGAGCCTGCAGCGGGCTGAGCGCCTCCTCGGGCGCATGGAAGCGCGGCTCTCCTGTGGGGAAGTAGCGGACCCGCTGTCCTTGCAGCCCGCCCCAGCGGTAGTAGGGGCGGGGCTTGACATCGCCGAAGATCACCTGGGCGGCGGGACGCGTCTCTGCCAGCAAGGCAAGACCACCCGCAACGACGACTTCGCGCCGACCGTCGACCGTCACCGAGCGGCCGCCGGTCTCGAAGGCGAGCCGCGCAGTATCGGGCAGTCGCAGCGGGCGCTGCACACCGGCCTCGTGCATGCGTACCCCCAGCTGTTCGGCTTGCTCGGCGGAGCCAGCCTCCGCGTAGAGCAAGAAGCCGTCGCCGTCGATGCCCAGCGCGCGCAGCGCGGAAGCGTCCGTCGCGAGCTCCGCTCCGCGCAGAACCACGACCGCATCCGCAGGTGGCTCGCCCACGCGGTAGCGAAGGATGCCTCGTACGCGCACGGCATACAGCGCGATCGCTCCCTCGCTCTTGGCCGCATCCACGCCGACCAAGCGCGCGAGCGGCTGATCGAGCTCGGGAAGCGACAGCGACGCGGGCACGGCGCGAGAGAGGTCGACGCGCACGAGCCAGATCCCCGGGACATCGATCGCTCCGAGCCGCGCGCGCGCGAAGGGAAGCGGCCAGCCGCGGTGCGGCAGGCCCGCGGTCGAGAATCCGAGCCGCTGTTCGCCGAGGCTCAGGTCGGGGCCGGGCAACACGGGCTTCAGCGTGAGGAAGAAGAAGTCGCGTGGGTCGCGCTGCAGATAGCGCGGGAAGCGTAGCGGGCTCATCGTCTTGACCGCCATGCGCGCACGCACCGAAAAACCGAGCCCGCGCTCGATCGGTCCGTCGTACTCCATTTCGCCGAGCGCGCGTCCGAGCGGTGGGGCGCTCTGGCCGGGCGGCCGCGGGCGGTAGAGCTCGAGACCGGTGTGCTTGCTGTTCATGTCGAGGTGCATGCCGCGCTCGCAGCGCAGCGCCAGCATCGCCCGGCCGAGCTCCTCGGGGCCCATCGACTCGCCCCACAGAAACGCCATGTGACCTTCGCGCGTCAGGCACAGGCCCGAGCGCGCGATGTAAGTCTGCTCGTTTGCGAAGGTGGGCGCGGCGCCCCACCACCAGCGCTCCCAAGGGTTGTACTGCTCGCCCTCGACCACGCTGGTCAGGTTCTGGCGCATCGCGATCATGTCGCGCGGGATCTGCGCATTGGCTCGCTCCTCGTCCCAACCGCCGGGTCCGGGACCGGGCCACGAGCCCATGCCCACGCGTCCGTCGTCGTAGACGGCGACCGTGGCCGCGTAAGGCTTGGGCGGTAGATAGACAGTGCCGTCGGCCATCATCCCGAACTCGCCGTGCATGGCCTGAAAGCCGCCGTTGAAGGCGCCGACCAGCCGCGAAAGCTCTTCGGGCTCGCGCGGGATTTCACCGGTGCCGGTCTCGCCGGTCGCGCTTTCGGGCTCCTGCGTGCCCATGGCAAGCTGAAGCTGCACTTGGCGTGGATCCCACAGCGTGATGTACACGCTGGTGTACGGGCGGTCTTCGTCCACGCGGATGAAGGTCTGGTAGAGCGCCGGCGGTGCGTGCGGGTATGCGTTCACGAACGCGTCGTCGCTGAGGGGCAACCACTCGCCTTCGCCGCGAACCTTGCCCGGAATCTGGCGACGCAACGGCGCCGGCGGCCAGCCGAGATCAGGCTCGGGCGCAGTGAGCAGCGTGGTTGGCTCCGGCGCTTCCGCTTCAGGCGGTGGGGGCTTCTGCGCAGCACGCGGCGCCACCGCGGGCCGAGCGACCCCGAGCGCGTCGCGCATCTCGGCGCCCATGTCTTCGTGAACCAGGGAGTGATAGGCGCGCGTGGCGCGGTCCGTCAAACCGAAGACCAAGTGCTCGACCCACGCGATCGGCTCGGGACCGATGAAGGACACGTTGCGCACGGTGTCGACGAGCCACGTGATGGTGCCCGGTCGCCCTTTCTGATGTTCCTGAGCGTGCACGCCGGCCGCGCCCTCGACCGGCTCGAGCTGCTCTGGATCAATCGCGATGCGCACGCCGTCCGCGGTCATCACGAAGCGATCGCCGCGCGCTTGCAGCGTCATCGACTGGGCGGGCTCGACCAAGCGGTAGTAGCGCCGCCCGAAACCGCGCGCCCTACCCGTCTCCTGCAAGTTCGTGATCGCGTTCTGAAACCGGGCGTACGATGGCCAACCGCGCACGAGATCAGGGTCCTCACCGCGGGTGTCGAGCAAACCGACCGCATCGGTTTGATCGCCGAGCTGAACCGTGAACGCCACGTGGGGTCCGAGCCGCGCGAGGCCGCTCTCTTTGGCGCCGGAGCTGCGCGTGACGTTGGTCAACCACCAAGCGTCGAGCGCTGAGCCCGAGTCGGTGCTGCGCAGCTCTACATAGTACACGTCGTCGGGCTCTTGCTTGTGGTGAGCCAAGAGCAGCGCCGGCCGCAGCTCGAACGGACCGCGTTGGTCACCGAGCCACAGCAGCTGTCCGGGTCGCATCTCGAGCCCGCGTCGCGCGAGCCAGGATGAGAGCCATGCCTCCGGATCGTGAGCGGTCGCACCGTCACCGCGAGCGCGCAACATGACCACGGCGCACAGAAGCAGCGCCGACAGGCTGACCAGGCGCAGTCGCGCATAGCCCCGGCGCCACACGCGTTGAGCGCTGGCGAAAGGCTGCGATAACGTGAAAGTAGCCATGTGCCCGGGGAGATCTTGGCCCAGGGCTCCTTGGCGACGGCGCCCCGAGCGCTATAGATAGGCGCTTAGCATGACTGCGGCGCGGAGGCAGAAAAGTGACAGAGTCGGCGACGCCGATCTGCGACCATGCGGCCTGACGGAGCGACACGTGCGACGACGAAGGACGGTACGGCGGCTCTGGCGAGCGCTCGGTGCGAGCGGGCTCGCCACCGGCGTGCTCCTGGCTGGGCCACCCGTGAGCGCCGCGCCCGCGACCAGCCCGGTCTCGACACGGCCGGAGGCGGTCCCGAAGCTCGCCCAGCTCGAGCTGGACCTGCGCAGCCGAGACCCGGAGCGACAACGCATCGCGCTCGCTGCCCTGACCGAGCA
>JBIOJD010000282.1:0-5475 GCA_044450485.1 Polyangiales bacterium
GTCCACGATCTCGGAGTCGCTCTGGCCGATACCGGCGGTCTCGACCAGCAAGAGGTCGAAGCCCGCGGCGTGCAGCACGAGCACCGCGTCCGCCACGGCGGCCGACAGAGACAGGTGAGCGCGGCGCGTGGCGAGCGAGCGCACGTACACCTGCGGCGAATGGATCGCTTTCATCCGGATGCGATCGCCGAGCAGAGCGCCGCCGCCGCGCCGCCGGCTCGGATCCACGAGCAACAGCCCCAGCGTCGACGCTGGCGAGTCGCGGCGAAAGCGCCGCACCATCTCGTCGACGACGGTCGATTTGCCCGCGCCACCCGTGCCCGTGAAACCGAGCACCTTGGCCTTGTGTGGCCGCCGCTGCTCGAGCGCTTTGCGTACGGCCTCGACCTCGGACCCGCCGTCGCCTCCGTGCTCCTCGAGCCAACTGATCATGCGCGCGACTGCGAGCGGCGCCGTCGGGCTCAGCGTTTGCAACAGGGCGCTCGGTGGCGGCGGCTGATCGGGCCGGCAGTCTTCGAGGATCGCGCTCACCATTCCTTGCAGGCCGAGCGCTCGACCATCGCCCGGTCCGAAGATGCGCGCGACGCCATAGGCTTCGAGCGCGCGCGCCTCGTGCTGCAGGATCGTGCCACCACCCCCGGCGTACACGCGGATGTGGCCTGCGCCGCGCTCACGCAGCGAGTCGAGCATGAAGCGGAAGAACTCGTCGTGCCCGCCTTGATACGAGGACACGGCGATCGCGTGGGCGTCTTCCTGGATCGCGGCGGTCACGATCTCGTCGACCGAGCGGTCGTGCCCGAGATGGATCACCTCGGCGCCCTGGCTCTGCAGGATCCGTCGGATGATGTTGATCGACGCATCGTGGCCGTCGAACAACGAGGTCGCGGTGATCACCCGCATCGCAGGTGATCGTAGCACGCGCTGCCCTCTGCTTCGCGGCCAGTCACTTGTCGCGCGCCAGCAGGTCCTGTGCGTCGCACACGAGCAGGGCGGTGCCGAGCTTACGGTTCAGCGGGAAGGCCCATACCCGGGGCGCCGGGTGCAGCACGGAATCGGTCTCGAGAGCGATCGCGGCCAGGTTTTGTTCGAAGCGAGTCGGGCTCGCCAGCTGGGCGGAAAAAGCAGGCGCGACGGAGCGCCAGCGCGCGGTGCCCCGGTCGAACCACGTGACCACGGCGTCCTGCAGGTTAGCGATGCGCAGGGCGAGCGTGCCCATCGAGGCATTCGGGTAGAGAGGCTGAAGCGCGCGCAGATTCCAGCTCGTCCGTTCGGCGTCGCGCAAGAACGCGTCCCGGGGCAGGAGCAGCGCCGCGGCCGTGTGCGCGGTGGGCTCAGGTGAATCGTCGCGCTGCTGCTGCCGAAGCAGCCATCCTGCGAGGTGCTGAGCGACCCAGCGCTGCTGATCGATGTGACGCGCGTCGGCTCGGTAGAGCAAAGTGCCGTCCTCGGCCAGCGTTGCGCGTTCCACGTCGCTCGGAGCCGGATGCAGTCCCGCACGCTGCGCCAGATCGATCGCATTGGGCGACGGGCCGCTACCTACTCGGAGCAAAAATCCCGCGGCGATTCGCTCAGGCCACGAGTCTTGGTCTTGACGCTGCACTGCTGGATCACGCCGGCCCGCGAGGGGCTGGCCGTCTCGAGTGTGCCAGCGCGCGGCCCTCGGGTCACCACCTCCTGCGCAACTTCTCCGCGAATGGCGCACGCCGTGACCGGCTATTGCACCCGCCGCCAAGCGCCTGGGCCCGCGACTTCGGGCTCGAAGGTGCTGATGATGTATTGTGCACGCCGGTTGCGGGCTTCGGGGACATTGTCGGCGGTCTTCACCGCCTGTGCGCCCTCGCCGAAGCCGCGGACGAAGACAGGGATGCTCTTGAGCCCGTGGGCGGCGAAGTAGCTCGCGATCGACTGGGCGCGCTTTTCCGAGAGCAGCTGATTGTCGCCAGCCTTGCCGACCGTGTCGGTGTAGCCGGCGACGTAGAGGCTGACGTGCATCAGCTCTGCGTACTTGCCGATCGCGGCCTGGAGCTGCGCCAGCGGCTGGACCAGCTTGGGCTCCTCCTGCTTGCCGATGTCCCACTTGGCCGTGGCGAACGCGATCTCCTCGTGCGGGATCTCGAGGTAGAAGCGAATCACTTGGAAGCCGACCCAGTTGTCGTCGGCGTCGGTGAACTTGAGCTCGATCCGAAAATTGACGCCCTTGTCTCCGAGGTCGGGCCAGCCGACCTGCAGGCGCGTTCCCGGCGCCGGCTTCGCGTAGGGCTCGAAACCCGAGTACAGCAGCTCTCCGTCGGGCGAGAACACTTGGATGTCGGCGGACTTGGCGACCGTGCCCAGCGAGAAGTGAATCGCGCGGTTCGCCACGTCGATGTCCTTCTCGCCGATGTTCAGCGCGAGCTTGGGCTCAGCCGCAGCCGGGCTGGCGAGCGCGCACAGCAAGACCAGAAGAAGTGACCGCACAAGAGACGCTCTAGCGGATGCCCGGCGACCTGCAAGTCGCGGGTAGGGCTTGAGGCGTTCGTGACGCCATGGCATACGTTGCGAGCACACATGATCTTCGGACGACCTCAACCGCCCAAGCGCTCGGTGGGCAGCGAGCGCATCGATGGCCTGGTGCGCGAACGCCTCGCTGGCGCTGACGAAGATGCGCTGCGCGTGGTCGTCGCGGTCACCGGCCTCTTGGCGTGCATCGCGTACGCGGACCGCGAGTACAGCGCGTCGGAGCAGGCCCTGGTGCGGCAGATCCTCGGGCGCATGCAAGGCCTGAGCGAGCAAGCGGTCGAGGCCATCTGCTCCGCGCTGCGCGACCACATCGTGGAAATCGCGGCCAGCAACACCCAGACCTACACGCGCGACCTGCGCGAGCTCGGCGAGCCAGAGCTCCGCCGCGAGGTGCTCGACGCGCTCGTGGATCTGGCCGCGTCCGACGGCGAGCTCTCGATGCCGGAGACCGACCTCCTGCGCCGTACCGCCGCCACGATGGGGCTCAGCCAAGACGCCTATCTCGAGTCGCAGTCGCGCTATCGGGAGCGGCTGAGCGTGCTGAAGTAGGTCGCTACTCCCCGCGCCAAACCGGCGGGCGCTTCTCGGCGAACGCGCGCGCGCCTTCGGTGGCGTCTTTGGAGCGCAACGCCTTGTTCGCGAGCTTGCGGTGCTCGGGCCAAGCTTGTTCCTCGGTCCATTCCCACGACTTGACGAGGATCTGTTTGGTTGCGGCAAGCGAAAGCGGGGCGTTTTGCGCGATGACGTTGGCCCACGCGACCGCGGCTTCGAGCGCCTGGCCAGACGGGACGACACGGTTGACCAGACCGAGCTCGCGGAAGCGCTCGGCGGAGTGGCTGTCACCCGTGAGCGCGAGCTCCATCACGATGTGATACGGGATGCGCTTCGGGAGCCGGAAGAGCGCGCCACCGACGGCGACGAGGCCGCGCTTGACCTCGGGCAGGCCGAGCTTGCTGTCCTGCGCCGCGACGATGAGGTCGCAGCAGAGCGCGAGCTCGAGGCCTCCGGCGACCGCGTGGCCTTCGATCGCCGCGATCAGCGGCTTATCGGGCGGACGCTTCATGATGCCGAAGCCGCCGCGCTCTTTGGTGGACGATTGCTCGCCGGCGAGCAGCGCCTTGAGGTCCATGCCGGCGGAGAAACTGCCGCCTGCGCCGGTCAAGATCCCGACGCGCAGCTCGGGGTCTTGCTCGAAACGATCGAGCGCGTCGGAGAGCGCGCGGCTGAGCGCGTCGTTGAATGCGTTCTTCGCCCGCGGGCGATTGAGCGTCAGGATCAGAACGTGCTCGCGGACTTCCGTGAGCAGCACGTCGCTCGCTTGTGGGGTCTCGGTGGTGGTGGTCATGTCGGTGCCTCCATTCACGGCATGGCGAAGCCGCCGCTCAGCCCCAGCACCTGTCCGGTGATGTATTGGGCGCGGTCCGAGGCGAGAAACGCGATCGCGTCGGCGATGTCGCTCGCTCGCGACAGCCGCTGCAAGCCGCGGCCGATTGGGTAGGACCTGAACAGCGCGTTCATGCGTTCCTGACCCTTCTCGTCGAGATCTGCAAACGGGGTTTCCTTGGCGTCGACCGCGCCGAGCGCGACCACGTTGACGTTGATGCAATGCTTGCCCACCTCGCGCGCGATCGCCTTCGAGAAACCGAGCATGCCCGCCTTCGCGCCCGAGTAGGCCGCGAGCTTGGCCTCGCCTACGCGGCCCGCTTCCGACATCACGCTGATGATCTTGCCGCCGCCGCGCTCGATCATGGCAGGCAGAACCGCGTGCGTGCAGTTCATCGTGCCGTACATGTTGAGGTCGATCATCTTCGCCCAGCTCGAGGGATCGGACTTGTAGAAGTCTTCCCAGCCGCTGCCCTTGACCTCTTCGTTCGGGTCTCGCGCGGGGATCCCGGCATTGTTGACCAAGATGTCGACGGGGCCGAACGTCTCCGTGGCCTGCGCGACCATCGCGCGCACCTTCGCGATGTCGGTGATGTCTGCCTCGACCGGCAGCGCTTGCCCGCCAGCCTCGCGGATCTCGGCCGCGACTCGCTCGGCACGACGCCCGTGATAGTCGTTGACCACGACCTTGGCGCCCTCCTCGGCTAGACGCATGCACACACCGCGGCCCACGCCGCGACCGCCGCCCGTCACCAGCGCCACTTTGTCCTTCAGGTGTAGATCCATGTCGCTCCTCCGCCTTGGTCGTTCTCAGATCGCCTTGCCGGTGCCTTGCCAGTACGGTGCCCGCATCGCGGCCTTGAGTGGTTTGCCCGCCGGGTTGCGCGGGATCTCGCGCACGACTTCGATCGAGCGCGGGCGCTTGTACGCGGCGAGCTTGTCCGCGACGAATGCGAGCAGGTCGGGCTCGCTCACGGTGCACCCGTCCTTGCACTCGATCACGGCTTTGACTTGTTCGCCGAGCTCCGCGTGGGGGATGCCGAAGACCGCGGCGTCGAGCACGGCCGGGTGCTCGCGCAGCGCGTTCTCGATCTCGGCTGGGTAGATGTTGACGCCGCCGGCGATGATCATGTCCTTCTTGCGATCGAGGATGTAGAGATAACCGTCCTCGTCGAGACGGCCGACATCGCCCGTGGCAAAGAAGCCGTCTCGCAGCTCGTCGGGCGCACCTTGGTTGAGGTAGCGCTCGATCATCGACGGAGTCTTCACGTAGATCTCGCCGACCGCGCCCGGCGATACCTCGTGACCTTCGTCGTCGAGCAGCTTCAGCTCTACGCCGTCGAGCAACTGGCCGCACGATCCGGGCTTGCACAGGTGATCCTGAGGCAGCATGCGCGTCACGAGGCCCACCTCGGTCGAGCCGTAGCTCTCGAACAAGCAGTGATCCCCGAAGTACGCGATCACCTTCTCTTTGACCGATTGAGGGCAAGGTGACGCGCCGGTCGTGATGATGCGGATCGAGGACACGTCGTGCGCGGCGAGCACCTGCGGCGGCAGGTTCACGATGCGGTTGAGCATGGTGGGCACGAGAAA
>JBIOJD010000283.1:0-5472 GCA_044450485.1 Polyangiales bacterium
GGGTGGGGGCTTCGGGGCCGCCGTGTTGCGTGCTTGCTTCGGCGTTGCTCGGCAGCCTGCTCGAGGGTTTGGCCGGCTCGGGCTTCGCCTTCGGCGCGGCTGGCTGCGGCTTGGGCGCGGCAGCCACTGGCTCGGGCTTGGGTTTCGGCAGCGCGGCTGCCGGCTCCGTTGCCACGTGCGCAACGACAGGCGCTGCGCTCGCCGCCGGCGCTTCGGCTGTGGTTTGCGCGGCCGCGGCCTTGTCGGGCTTGAGCTCCGCGCTCGCACGCGGACGCTTGCTCGCTGGTCGCGGCGCAGCCTTAGGCGCGGGCGCATTCTCGGCTGTCTCCGGCGCCGCGGTCTCCGGCTTTTGCGGCGCAGCCTGGGCCGCGCCCTCGTTCGCGGGCTTGGGCAGCTCGAGGAACACGTCCATCGGCATGTCGCCACGCACGGACACGACCTCGACCGCGGCCGGATTGCCCGCGGTCTGCGCCTCGAAGCGGTACGCACCGGGGCGAAGCTTGAGACTGCGGCCTTGTTGCGGTGGGAGATCGCCTTTGGCCTCACCGTTCACGATCAGCGTCGCGTGCTCGACGTTGGTGTGGACGTTGACCTCGATCTCGGCGGCCTCTGCTTCGGCGCTCGGCGCGGCCTTGCTCGGTTCCGAGCCAGCGGGTGACGGCACCACGGTATGGCCTTGCTCTTGGCCGTCTTCGTTCGACGCGGTGGGCTCGAGCTCGAACCAGACCACGAACGCGATGAGCAGCGCCGCGACGCCCGCCGCGACCCAAAGCAGGTTCGCCCGCGGGTCGTTGTCCTCGGGTGAGCGCGGCAGCAACGATTCGTCGCGGTCCTGGTCGTCGACGCCCGAAGGCCGCTCGCTCGCGGCCGTATCCTGCTCGGCGCCGCTCGATCGGCGCTCGCGCGGACCTGCGCCGGTGGTCTCTTCATCGCCGAAGGCCGAGGACTCGTGCTCGGCGAGCGGAAGCGGGTACTGCACGTAACCGAAGGAATCGCTCTCGGCCGGCTCGGTCAGAGCCTCGCCGTCGAAATCGACCACGACCACGCTGATGTTGTCGTGCCCGCCCGCGGTCTCGGCGTACTCGATCAGCTTGGCGCTGCAGTCGGCTGGGTCTTTCACCTCGTCGAGGGTGCTGCGCAGCATGTCGGTGCCGACCAGGCCCGAGAGCCCGTCCGAGCACATCATCAGCCGGTCGCCGCGTCGCAGCTCGACGAAGGTCAGATCGACTTGCACCGTCTCGCTCGTCCCGAGCGCCTGCAGGATGATGTTCGAGTGCTCGAAGGCCTCGGCCTCGTCCTCGGTCAGATGGCCGGCTTCGATCAGCTGGTTGACGAGCGATTGGTCCTTGGTGAGCTGCTTGAGCTGTCCGCGGCGCAGCAAGTAGCCGCGGCTGTCGCCGACCTCCGCCAGGAACAACACCTTGTCGACCAGCACGGCCACGGTCGAGGTCGTGCCCATGCCGCGGCGCGAGCGTTCTTTTTGCGCCGCGTCGAAGATCCGCCGCCCGGCCTCCTCGACCGCGCCCACGAGCCGTCGTGCCAGCCCGTCGCGGTTCTTGGGCGGGCCGCCGCGCCGCATGGCTTCGACCAGAATGTCGACCGCCATCTGGCTCGCGACCTCGCCTGCCGCCGCGCCGCCCATGCCGTCGCACACCGCGAAGATCAGCCCGCGCGGCGTGACCTCGTCCTCACACGTCTGATCGCGCGGGCGGATCTGCCCGCTGCCGAGGTTGGCGATGACCAGGTTGTCTTCGTTGTGCTCGCGCACCTGGCCCACTGCGGTGCGGCCTGCGCAACGCACGACGATGCGACCCGAGGAGGTGGCCGTTTCCGGTTGCGCCGGCGGCGCCGGCTCCGTGGGGGGGACGGTCTCGTCGGCTGCGTTGCCGATGTCTTCTCCGTCGCTCTCTGTGTCGGTCATCAGGGGTTGCGCCCCCCACGACCGCCGCCGCTCAGGTCGAACCGGAACAGATGTCGGCCGAGGCGGAATTGATCGCCGTGTTGCAGCGCGCGGTCCTCCTTGCAGCGCACCGAGGTGCCGTTGGACGAACCGAGGTCGCGTAGCACGAAGCGCATGTTGTGGCGGTCCATGGTGATGGCCGCGTGTCGGCGCGAAAGGAAGGGATCTTCCGCATACACGACGTCGGCCTGCTCCCGGCCGAACACCGTTTCGTCACGGTACAGGTAGTACACGTCGCGCTCCAGTCCTTCAGTCGTGTACTGCGCTACGCGCGCCAACCGGGGCAGATCCGGCGTTCCGAACACCATCACGCCCTGTTGCTTGGCAGGACCCACGCGTCGCTCGCCTTCGGGCAACACCTCGAATCGTAACACTTGCTGCCCGATTAGGAACATCTCCTGGATGCCGAGCTCGAAAGGCTCGCGCAGCCGCAGGTACACCCCATTGGTGCTGCCGAGGTCTCGCAGCAGGAACGTATCACCCCTGCGTTCGATCCGGGCGTGGCGAGGCGACAGGTAGGGGTCTTCGGGGAGCACAATGTCGCCCTCGCGACTACCCACATCCGTTTGGGGCGCCTGCAGCGAGTACACGCCGCCTTCGCTGCCGTCGCGCTGGATGATGACGACCTGCGCACGCACCGGCTGGCCGGGCGGGGCCATGGAATGGGGGGCAAGCGCCTGCGCGGGCGCTGCCGGCCGACTCGTTCCGCCCACGGCGTCGGCTGAGCCAAATGGAGAACCGCAGAATTTGCAAAACCGCGAGCTCGGGTCGCCCTGCCCGCCGCAGCGCGCGCACGTGGGCCCTGCCGCCTCACCCTGCGGCGAGACCGGACCTTGCGCAGGTCTGACCGGTGACATCGAGGGAGCCGGCGGTGAGGCGAAGGGGGCGGCGCCGAGGCTGGAGCCACAGTTCCGGCAGAACGCCAGGTTTTTCGCGTTCTCGGTGCCGCAGCGCGCGCAGCGCGGCCCGCCGCTGGCCTCGGCTGGTGCCGCCGCGGCCCCGCCTCCCGCGGTCAAAGGCGTGCCGCAGGCGTGGCAGAACGCGTTGTGTGGCGGGTTGTCGCGCTGGCACTGCCGGCAGAGCATGCTGCGCAAGTGGAACCGGCAGAACACCCCGCGTCAAGATCGTAGCGGCACTTGCGCACCTTGGTCGCGAGGACACGAAGGCGCGTGCGTCCAGCCAGGGTCACGGGGATTGTTGACAAGCAGCCAGCTTCGATAGTAGGCGCCAACTCACCGGGTCATGGAGATACTCCTCGACAAGCGTGCTGTTAGGCAGATCCGTCAATCGGCGACCGATGCGGTCGAAGACGGTGACACGGAGACCTTGCGCGAAGACGTCATGGACGCCTTCAGTGAGGAGCAGATCGAAGAGATCGAGCGCCGCATCGACGGCGGGGATTTCTACGATTTCATCGGCGACTCGCTCGAAGAGTGGGACGGCGACGACGTCGACGAGCTGTTCGAGCTGCTCGAGTCCCACCTCGTCGACGTCGGCATCGAGCTCAAGTACGACGCAGCCGATCCCGAGGAGGCCGAGGAAGAAGAAGAAGAAGAGGAAGAGGAAGAGCTCCACGCCGACGAGGAAGAGGACCTGGGCGACCCCCTCGAGCTCGAAGAGGATCCGGAAGAAGAAGGGATTTAGAGGGTTGCCCGTGCCGTTTGCGCGAGGTGCTCGAGCGCGGTGCGGATGTCTTGTTCGCTCACGTCGAGGTGGGTCACGGCGCGTAGGCGGCTCGGCCCGATCGCGTTGAGGCGGACGCCGCGCGAGGCGGCCTCGATGGCGAAGCGCCGGGCGTCTTTGCCCGGGAGGTCGAAGTTCACGATGTTGGTCTCGACCTGCGCGCCGTCGCACGCGACGCCCGCGATGCGCGACAAGCCGGTCGCGAGAAGTCGCGCGTTGGCGTGATCGTCGGCCAAGCGCTCGCGATTGTGATCGAGCGCGTAGAGCGCAGCAGCCGCGAGCACACCCGCCTGCCGCATGCCCCCGCCGAGCATCTTGCGAAAGCGGTGCGCGCGAGCCATCAGCTCGGTGGAGCCGGCCAGCACCGAGCCCGCGGGCGCGCCGAGACCCTTGGAGAAGCACGCGCTCACCGTATCGGCAGGTGAAGCGAGCGCGGCGGGCGACAGACCGGTCGCGATTGCCGCATTCCACACGCGCGCGCCGTCGATGTGCAGCGCGAGCCCACGCTCCGCCGCAGCCTTCGCGATCGCGAGCACATCCGCCTGCGGAAATACGCGCCCGCCCCCGCGGTTGTGCGTGTTCTCGAGCGCCACGAGGCGCGTGCGCGGGAAGTGGTACTCGGGCGGCTTCACCGCTGCGAGCATCTGCTGCGCATCGAACAGCCCGCCGCTGCCCACGATGCAGAAGCTCACCCCTGCCCACGCCGAGCCCGCGCCCGACTCGTACAGCACGCAGTGGTTGGCCTCGCCCGCGAGCACCTCGTCCCCGCGCTGGCAGTGACAGAGCAACGCGATCTGGTTCGCCATCGTGCCGGTCGGCACGAACAGCGCCGCCTGCTTGCCGAGCAGCTCGGCCGCGCGCTCTTGCAAGCGGTTCACGGTCGGGTCCTCGCCGTACACGTCGTCGCCCACCTCGGCGCGCGCCATCGCCTCGCGCATCGCCGCGCTCGGTTGCGTCACCGTGTCGGAGCGCAGGTCGATGATCGCGTTCATCGCTCGGGTCTGCGCGGGGCCGGCGTCGTCGGGCGCCGCGGCTCGTCTGCTTGACACCCACTCTGACGGTGGGCTACCCCACCGCACCGGACGCGCCAGGCCATCTTAGCTCAGTGGTAGAGCAACGGTTTCGTAAACCGTAGGTCTCGGGTTCAAATCCCGAAGATGGCTCCAGATTTCCCCCGCCGCTGGGTTACGAGGTGGGTTACGCCGCACGAGCGATTGCACCGCATCGGCGGAGAGGTGCGCGTAGCGCTGCGTCGTCTTAATGTCCTCGTGGCCGAGCCAGTCGCGGACCTCTTCGAGCCGCAGCGGCCGCTCGAGGTACGAGGGCGCCCAGCTCCCTTGCAGAAGGTGCGACGCACACGTGTGGCGCATGTCGTGGAAGCGCACGTCACGGTTGGTGACTCGCACGACATACCTGCCGAAGTCCGCGTCGTAGCCCACGCGATGCATGTCGGCGTCCCAGGCGCTTGCGAAGACCAGATCGCCGAGCGCACGCAGGCACTCTTCCTTCCACATGCTGAGCGCCTCGAGAACCGGAGCGAGCATGGGTACCTCGCGCGTCTTGCCCCCCTTGGGTGCGTCCCGGTAGCTGCGTGCGACGTGGATCACGGCACGTTGACAGTCTAAATCGGTCCAGCGCAGGCCCCATAGCTCGCCGGCGCGTAGCCCGGTGTAAATCGCAACCGTGAAGATCACGCGCGCCTTCTGCGGCATCTCGAGCGCAAGCAGCTTCGCGATTTCGTCGTTGCGCAGCCACGTCCACGTTTCGCCGTGACGCTTTCTGTACGCGCCGCGCGGTGGTCGTACCTCGCGCGCCGGGTTGCTCTCGAC
>JBIOJD010000284.1:0-5446 GCA_044450485.1 Polyangiales bacterium
AACGACGCGCTCACCACCGGGTCCGTCCTGCTCCAGTAGTTGAACCAGCGAAACCACTTGCGCCCTGCGCCGAGCGGAGCGAGCGCACGGCCGGCGCCGAACATCTGTAGCCCGAGCGGCGAGCCGAGCGTGATCAACCCTTGCACCGGCCAGGTCTTGCGGCTGTCCCGATCGAACACGCCCGAGGGCCGCTCGCGGATCAACTGATTCACTGCGTCGAGCGCGTAGACGGTGCCGAGGCTGTGCGCCACGAGGTAGAGCGGCGCGCCGGTCGTCGTGTAGGTCTGCATGATGCGGTCGCACAGGCCGTTGCGAATGAGGTGCGCGGTCGAGCCGTCGTCGAGCGCAATGACCACGTCGCCGACAAGGTCGACCGCCTTCTGCGCGAGGCCGACGATCACGCTGCCGAGAGGGACTTCGTCGAGTAGCGCACTGCCCACCGCGCCGAGCACGCTCTGTAGCTTGGCCTGTGCCTCGTCGTTGATGTTCTCGTAGCGGTAGAGGTCGGTGCTGAACGCCAACGGGACGCCGTTGAGGTGGCTTTGCACCAGATTCCGGACCAACACGTCTTGATCGAGGTCCGCGTCGGTGCCGGTCTGCACCCCGTGAACTACCAGGATCTCGCGTGGCTTGGTCGGGTCAACGGACATGGGGCCTCCCCAAGTCGGAGCCAGGTGAGCCGGATCGTGGCAGAATACCCCGCCCGTCGTCCCGGAAGAATGGAACCGTTCGCGTGCTTGCGGCGTACCGGTCAGAGGCTGCCGACGTGGCGGCCAAACCTTGCAACGAGGAGAGCGAGCATGGCAACCGTAATGCAGATGCACTGGGCCGAAGCGACGAAGGATCAGTACGAAGCAGCCCGCAAGATGGTGGGCTGGGAGACCAACACGCCCCAGGGGGCGAAGTATCACGTGGCCTGGTTTGCGAAGGACGGCCTGCACGTGATCGACGTTTGGGACTCGGCCCCCGACTTCAACCGCTTCCTCGAGACGCGGCTGATGCCTGCCGTCCAGAAAATCGGCATCAAGGGCCAGCCCAACGTGCAGCTCGCTGACGCGCACGCCACGTACGCTCCCAATCCCTAGGTTTCGGCTTCGAGCACTGCCGCGCGCCCGCAGTCGCAGAGCTGGCGCGCGGCACTCTCTGCAGGAGCGATTTTGGATCTCGACCAGCGACACCCAAGCCTCTCGGGTATCCCGCACGGGCTGCGGGCAGGCGGCCTTTGCCCTTCGGCGGACGGCTGGTACCCTGCGCCCGTGCTGCCCTCCGACCGCATCGAGGATTCCTCCGACGCCATCGTCGCGGGTGACGACGAGCGTTTGGTGCGGGCGGCCGCAGCGGGCGATCGCGAGGCGCTCGGCCAGCTCTACGACCGATTCGCGCCGAGCATGCTGGCTGTGGCGCAGCGAATTCTCGGCTCGGCGCGCGAGGCCGAAGATGTCGTGCACGACGTGTTCCTGGAAGCGTGGCATCGCGCGGGCCACTACGACCGGACGCGCGGCAGCGTGCGCACGTGGCTGATGTTGCGGCTTCGCTCTCGCTCGCTCGATAGGGTCAGGGCTGCGCGCCGTGCTGCCGCGGTGGCGCTCGAGGATGCAACCGCGCCGACCCAGCACGCATCCGGTCACGATGCGCCGGCCCAGAGTGACGGGCGCGCGCTGCGCGGCGTCCTGGCTGGGTTACCGCAAGAACAGCGCGTGGTCCTCGAGCTCAGCTATTTCGAGGGCTACTCGTGCTCGCAGATCGCGGCACGACTGGATGTCCCGATCGGCACGGTCAAGTCGCGCATGTCGCGCGCGCTGAGCGAGCTGCGGACGCGCTTCGTGCCGCGGAACCTAGGTGGCTCATGAGCCAACCCGTTTCAGAAGAGATCGCCGAGTACGTGCTCGGAACGCTGTCCGAGGCGCGCCGCCGCGAGATCGACGCACTGGTCGAACGCTCGGCAGCGCTGAAGCAGGAGGTTCGCACCGCGCGCGAGGCGCTGGGTCTTCTGTCCGACGCGGTGATGCCCGTCGCTGCGAGCACGCGCGGGAGAGCTGCGCTGCTCAGTGCGCTGGACGGGGCCGGGCGCTTCGCACCTTTCGTGAGCGACCTGACGCGCCACCTCGACCTGACGAAGGCGCGCGTGCGCGAGCTGCTCGCCTTCATCGACGATGCCACGCGCTGGGAGCCGGGTCCGATCCCCGGCATCATGCTGATGCACTTCGCTGCCGGGCCGAACGCGATTGCGCCCGACACCGGCTTCGTGCGTTTTCCCAAGGGGTTGCGCTTCCCGCGCCATCGACATGTCGGTCACGAGGTCAACTACGTGTTGCAGGGTGCGGTTCGCGACGACGACGGCACGCTCTATCTTCCGGGCGAGGCCATCATCATGGCTCCGGGGAGCGTCCACGAGTTCTCCATCCCAGAAGACGCCGATGCGCTCGTCGTCGTGGTGCAGGCCGGTTTCGAGATCATCTAGACTCGTCCTGCCTCACGCAACGGCTAGCGGCTGAGCTTCGTCACCACGAGATCCATCACGCCGCCCGGGTCGGGCTCGTCGCCGACGTAGCTGACGAAGACATGGTCGTCGTGGTCGACGGCCACGCCGAGCGCGCGATCGTCCAGCGATCCGCCCAGCGCCTGGGTCGAGAGCGGCTCGCCGTCGGGGCTGAGCTCGAGCAGCACCACATCGCTGCCGCCGCGGCTCGTCAGCGTTTGGCCCCCATAGCTCGTCGTACCGGTGAACGCTCCAAACCGCAGTGGACGCCCGTCCGAGAAAACGGCAAGCGCGCTGCCCCATTCGTGATCGAAGACCGTGGCATCGGATGCACGGCGTTGCCAAGTGGGCGTGCCGTCCTTCGTGTATTGCTCGACCGAGTCGTCGAGCAATCGGTCGCCGCTGTCACCCGGTAGCGTCTGCGGCTCGTCGCGCAAGACGTCGATCGAACCGCGCGCGTCCACGACGACGCCGCCCTTCCACCAGTTCCATTGGTCGACGTCGGCACCGTGCGGCAGGGCCCGCAGCCACAGCGGCGTGCCGGTCGAATTGAGCTTGGCGAGAAAGCGGCCGCCGTTGCCGAGCGACAGCGGGCCCGTGCCCAAGTCGACCTCGCTCTTGTCCCAGCCCGTGAGCACGAGGCCGTCGTCGGCGGGTCCGGTCGCCAGCCCGTACAGCAAGTCGGCGCTCGTGAAGGTCTTGCTCCAACCGAAGGCGCCATCGGTCGTGAGCTGCGCCAAAAAGGGAATGCTCGCGGAATACAGAAAACCGATGGGACCGCCGCCGAGGCTGGTGTCCGCGCCCCCATAGCCGACCAAAGTGACCCGATGCTGCGAATCGGTCACCATGTCCGTCACGGCGACTGCCGCAGCCGCGCTGGTGTAGATCTGCTTCCAGACGACTTGGCCGCTCTGGTCGAGCTTGAGCAGGAAGCCGTCGTAACCTTCGCCCGTGCTCGTCGTGGCATCGGCGAAGTCCGTCTTGCCGGACAGCCCGCCGGACAGATAGAGGCTATCCGTGTCATCGCGTGCGATGGCGGTGAACCACAACTGCCCCGATGCTTGCCCGCCGAACGACTTGGCCCAGACGAGCTGGCAGTCGCGGTCGAGCTTGATCACGAACGCGTCCTGGTCGCCCCCCGACTCGAGCGTGGTCGAGCCGGCCACGAGCGTTCCGCCAAACGAGCCGATCAGCACCACGGCGCCCTGGGAATCGACCAGCGACGCGTGATTCTTCTGCCACCGATCCTGCACGATCCCACGACCCGTTTCGTGCGCGCGAAACGAGCACAGCTCGCTCCACGGGCCGCTCGGAGCGGTTTCGTCCGTCGTCGCACCGTCGGGCGTGCCCCCATCTGGCCCTACTGTGGCCGACGCTGCAGCCGAGATCGGGGCGCGCTGTACGGTGCCGCCGTCTGACGCGGGGCTGCTGCCGCCCGGTCCACGATTGCTCCCGGCCAGCGCGGAGCTGCCGCCAGGTTGCGCCGCCCGCATCTGGGCGTGCGGGCTGGATTGACCGGATCCTTCGGTGCCGGTCACGGCATGCGCGCCATTGCAAGCGAGCAGCCCGAGGCACATTGGGAGTCGCAGGAAACGCACCATGTTCATGGAAGGACGGCGCAGCACCCGGATTGTGACCCACCGCCAGCGCTGGGGCTCTCGAATTTGATCGACCGCCGACGCTTGGCCGGCGACGGTGGCTGTCCTATCGTGTCGGGGCTTCGGAGGCGGTGACATGAATCTGCAGGGCAAGCGTGTCGTGGTGATCGGCGGAACCTCCGGCATCGGCCTGGCGGTGGCGCAGGGCGCGCTCGAAGAGGGCGCAGAGGTCGTGGTCGGCTCGAGCAGCGCGGCCAAGGTCGAAGCGGCCAAGGCGCGGCTTGCCGGCGCGGAAGCGTTCACCGTGGACGTGAAGGACGACTCGAGCGTCGTCGCGTTCATGGCGCACGTGGGCGCGCTCGATCACCTCGTGTTCACCGCCGGCGACTGGGAGACCTTCGGCGGTGCCCCGATCGATCGCCTCGACGTCGCCAGAGCGGCCTCGGTGTTTGCGGTGCGCTTCTGGGGCGCGCTCACAGCGGTCAAGCACGCCGCCCCGCGCATGCGCGAGGGAGGTTCGATCATCCTGACCGACGGCATGATTGCACACCGCCCGCGCAAGGGAGCCGCGGTCAGCAGCGCGATGGCCGGCGCAATCGAGCACCTGACGCGCGGCCTGGCCGTCGAGCTCGCGCCGATCCGCGTCAACGCGGTGTGCCCCGGGCTGATCGCGACCGAAGTGTGGGCCGCGATACCCGAATCGCAGCGGCAAGAGCGCTGGCAACGCATGACGCGCCGCCTTCCCGTGCCGCGCATCGGCCAGCCCAGCGAAGCCGCAGCCGCCTACCTTTACCTGATGCGTGGCGGCTACACGACCGCGCAGGTGCTCCGCGTCGACGGTGGGCAGACGGCGATTTGAGTGGTGCGGACGATCGGGGTTCCGTCACCGTGTCACGGACCGCTCTTGCGAGACGTGGGCGTCGCGGCGACCGGCACCGGCACCGCCGCCGGCGTCACGAGGGGGCCGTAGATCTCGAGCCACCGCTGGTAGGAGCGCAGCGAGGGCTCTCGCCGAGCGCCGAGCTCGGCCGCCGCCGCCGCGATCCGTTTGGGCAGATCCGCGACCAAGGCCTGTCGCATGGACAGCGTGAGCTGGGCCGCGAGCCAGAGCACATCGAGCTGCTCTTTGTCGCTGACGCCGTTCGCCCGAGCGCGAAGGGAATCTGCTCGCCCGAGCGCTCGTGCGAGCCACTGCTTGGCGGCGGTGGCGTCGTGACGTTGACCAGCGTTCCACGCGAGCTGGGAGTCCGCGAGCATTTCCTCCCGCTCGATCTCGGCGCGATGCGTCTCGCCCAGGCGTTCTTCCAGGATCGCTCGCCGCGCGACCAAGGCACGTGACTCGGCGTCTGGGCGACCGAGCGCCGCGTTC
>JBIOJD010000285.1:0-5431 GCA_044450485.1 Polyangiales bacterium
CCGACCAGCGCCAGGATGATGGGGATCCGCCTGCGCGGGGTGCTGGTCGCGTACAGTACCGGCGTCACGACGTACGCGAGCGCAAGGGTCGAGGTCTGCGACCCTAGGCGTTGCACGATGAAGCTGATGACGAAGGTGTCGACGATGCCCATCAACACCGCGCGCGTGACGCTCCTGAACACGCGCCGCTGGATCAACCACTGAAAGACCAGCGCAGCAGCCAGGTACCCGACGAGGAGCGGCCGAAATGCAGCCACTTGGGCCACGAACAGCGTGCACAGCGTCCCCAGCGCACCGAGCGCGATCCGCACCCTACCCGCACGCGCCGCAAGTCGCTCGTGACTGCGCGCCTCGCTGCTCCCCTTTGGGCGGTCGCTTTGCGGCATGGCTGGCGATGCCGCGGCACCCCGGGCCACGACTTCCCGAGCATAGCCGCGTTTACCTCGACTTGCCCCAAATCCGCGCCTGACGCTGCGGGCGCCTCTTCCCGGCTTTCCATCGCGACTCCGGACCTCTATTCTGCTCCGCGCAGACATGTCCGAGCGCACAGACCGCCCGACCGACGCGGAGTACGGCTCGGAACCGAGCGCGGCGCCGAACGCGACGACCGAAGAACCGACGATCACGGTGCGCTCCAGCACGACCGACCCACCGACGCTCAGGCTCGGCACCGGCTCGCCCGAAGACGCGCTGCCCGCGTGGCGTGCTCGCTACGAGGACCTCGGTGAGCTGGCGCGTGGCGGAATGTCGAGCATTCGCCTGGTGTTCGACCGCATCGTGCGGCGGCGCGTGGCGATGAAGGTCCACGACCGCGAGCGCGACCCGAGCGGTCTCACGACGTTCATCGAGGAAGCGCGCATCACCGGTCAGCTCGATCATCCCAACGTGGTCCCGGTGCACGACGTGCAGCACGACGAGAACGGTCAGCCGACACGCTTCACCATGAAGCTGGTCGAAGGTGAAACGCTGGCAGACATCCTCGAACGCCGCGGCCCGCAGCCGCTGCACGGTGTCGAGGCCGAACGCTTGCTCGGTATCTTGCTCAAGGTCTCCGACGCGATCGCATTCGCGCACAGCCGCGGTGTGATCCATTGTGACCTGAAGCCGAGCAACATCATGGTGGGCAGTCACGGTCAGGTCTACGTCACGGACTGGGGAGTGGCGTTGCGGCGTGCCCCGACCACGCCGGAACTGTCCGAACACGACCGGCCGACGCGTCCCTTCGGCGGCGGCACGCTGTGCGGCACGCCCGCTTACATGGCGCCGGAGCAAGCCTGGGGCCGGCGCGAGGAAGTCGACGAACGCACCGACGTCTACGGCCTCGGCGGCATCCTGTACGCCATGCTCACGCTCTGCCCGCCTCACGATGGCGGCAGCAGCGACGCCGATCTCGACCTCGCCAAGCGCGGCTTCGTGCGCAGGCCGCAAGACGTGGTGCGTGATCGCCCGCTGCCTGCGGGACTGTGCCGCATTGCGATGAAGGCGCTGCTCGCGGACCCGGGCCAACGCCACCCATCGGTCGAAGCCTTCAAGCTCGAGCTCGAGCAGTTGATGCGCGGCGGCGGCTGGTTCGAGACCGTGCGCCTGCCCCAAGGCGCGCTCGTGGTGCGCGAAGGCGACCTTCCCGACGCGGCCTACATCCTGGTCGAGGGCGAGTGCGAGCTGTTCCGCAACATCCAGGGCAAGCGGCGCTTCATCCGTACGCTCTCGACGGGCGAGGTGTTCGGGGAGACGTCGATCTTCGGCTCCTCGACTCGCACCGCGAGCGTGGCCGCTGCAACCGACGTGACGCTGGTGCGCGTGACGCGCGAAGCCCTCGAGCGCGAGCTCGAGCGGACCGAATGGCTCAAGGCCTTCGTCGAAGCCCTCGCCGGGCGCTTCATCGAGCTCGACTTGAAGCTCCGCGAGCTGGAAGGCCCTGAGCCGCGGTAGGCGTCGACCTGAATGCGCTCGACCTCTGGCCAGGGGCAAAAGCGGGCTTATCTACGGCGAGCCGCGTTGGTTGGCGCACGGCATCATGAGGGGCAAGCGAATGAGCAGGTTCATCTTCTCCGTCAGCGTAGGCGTCGTTCTCGGGCTCGGGGCATGCGCCTCGAAGCCGCCGCCGGAGGAGCCCAAGCCAGCGCAACCGGCCTCCGGATCCGAGAGCACCTCGCAAAGCGCGGCCAAGGACGACAGCCTCGCAGGGCACATGCAGGCGAACTTCCGCCTCGGCCTCGAGATGCGCGACGCGGTGATCCAGGGCAACCTGCAACTGGCGCAGCAGAAGGCACGCGACCTCGGCTGGCAGGACTACCGCAAGGTGCTGCCCGCGCACTGGATGGACGGGGTGGCGAAGATGCAAGCCGCCGCTCGGACGGTGGCGGAAGCGCGCGACCTCGCCGAAGCCTCACAGCACGTGGCCGAGCTCGCAGCGACCTGCGGGGATTGCCATGCGCGCCTTCCACGACGTGCGCAGGACGCCGAGCAGGAGCACGGCTTCTCGGCCAAGGGCCCGGAGGACATCCAGACCCGCATGGCGCGCCACGAGCGTGCGGCCGACGGCATGTGGTTCGGGCTGAGCATCCCGTCCGATGCATCGTGGCGCGTTGGAGCGCGCGCACTGACCGAGGCCCCGCTCTCCGCGCCGCAGGTAGAGGGCAAGCCCGTCGATCCTGCGCTCGGCGCCAAGATGGAGGCCGTCCGCGACATCGGTCGGCGCGCGCTCGAAGCCGAGCAAGCGCCTGATCGCATCAAGGTCTTCGGCGAGCTGATTTCGAGCTGCGCCGGCTGCCACGCGCGACAGTCGTAGCGCCCAACGCGGCGACGCGCCGCATCCGCGATGGTTACAACGCGTACCTGAACGGGTTGCCGAGCCCCAGCGTCTTCCAGACCACCGCGTTGCGGCGCGTGAGCAGGCCGAGCTCGATGCACAGCTTCGCGACCGACGCCAGCGATGCGCGCACGCGCCGCTTGTGCTCGGGGTTGTCGGTGTAGGCCTCGCGCACGACTTCAGCGGGAATCGCGAAGCGGCGGATCATCGAGCGCGATGGCTCGAGCATCATCCTGGCCATCTCGCCGAGGATGAACGGCACTGCGATCGACAAGCGCAAGCGCGCGAACCACCCGAGCTTGGGCACGTTCTGTTGCAGGTGGTTGCGCGCGAAACAGAGATGGCGCGCCTCCTCGGTGACGTGGATCTGCATCACCTTCCTGACCAGCGGGTGCAGCTCTTGTCCCGAGCGCAAGGCTTGCTTCTGCTCGAAGTCGATCGGCTCCTCGCCGCCGAGCACGAAGAAGAAGAACAGCTCCGGAAAGAGGCGGCCAAAGCTCGCCACCCTGCGCGCGCCGAAAGCCTGCAGCCCGCGCAGCCCGCCCGGGTCGAGCCCGGAGCGGTTCACGAACTCCTGGAACATCAGGGAGTGCTGCGCTTCCTCGATGATCTCGTGATACGCGTAGCGAAACTCGGGCGATCGGTTCGGCAGGCGGTCGGCATACTCGAGCAGGCCGCGTTTGAGCACGCTCTCGAACACGACGCCCATCTTCATCGCGTTGACGATGCCGGTCAGACCGATCTCCGCGCGCACCGACTGCGGCTGCGAACGGTACCAGGGTGTCGCGCCGAGCGAACCATCGAGCGGCAGCTCGAAGCGGGCATCGTCCTTGCGGATCTGCATCTCGGGCGCGTCCCAGTCGACGTCGACGTAGGCCTGGTAGTGCTTGCGGACCGACTGCACGCTCAGGCGCTGGACGAGCTGTTCGTAGCTCTCCTGCTTGCGGCGGTGCTCGATCTCGGGGATGGGGACGGCTGCGAGCGGCGCCGACTCTGTCGCGATGGTCATGAGAACCTCCTGCCAAGCATCAAGACATTCATAACTGTAACATTCGTAACTGTCAATGACGCTGGCGACGACCCTCGGCTATTGTCCCTCCCGAGGCCCGACCGATCCATGTCCGAAACTCTCGTACGAGCGCCGAAGACTCCAGCCTTGCCGTTTGGCCTCGGGCTTCAAAAACCCAAGCATTACCGAGAGATGCTCGGCGTGCTCTGGGACAATCGCGGCCACCTCGGGTACGCCCTCCGGGTCTTGCGAAAAGGGGTCTGCGACGGCTGCGCGCTCGGCACCTCGGGCCTGCGCGACTTCACCATGGACGGCGTGCACCTGTGCCTGGTGAGGCTGCAGCTCTTGCGCCTCAACACCATGGACGCGCTCGACCCGGCTGAGCTCGCGGATGTGGCGGCGCTGCGAGCGCTGCGTCCGCGCGAGCTGCGCGGCCTCGGACGATTGCCCTACCCCATGCGCCGCCGGCGCGGCGAGCCGGGCTTCTCTCGCGTGAGCTGGAGCGCAGCGCTCTCGGAGATCGGCAGCAAGCTCGGCGCTGCCGATCCCGATCGCATCGCCTGTTACATGACCTCGCGCGGCATCTGCAACGAAGTCTACTTCGCGACGCAGAAGGCCTGGCGCGCGCTCGGCTCGCCGCACATCGACAACGCGGCTCGGCTCTGCCACAGCCCGTCGACCGCCGCCATGAAGCGCGTGATCGGCGTCGCGGCCTCGACCTGCAGCTATCGCGACTGGTACGGCGCGGATCTGGTCGTGTTCTTCGGCAGCAACCCAGCCAACGATCAGCCTGTGGCGATCAAATACCTGGCCGAGGCCAAGCGCCTGGGCACGGCCGTGCTCACCGTGAACACCTATCGCGAGCCAGGGATGCAGCGCTATTTCATCCCGTCGAGCGCGGGCTCGGCGCTGCACGGCACCGAAGTCAGCGACAGGTTCTATCTGCTCGGCACGGGCGGCGATCAGGCGTTCATCTACGCAACGCAAAAACTGTTGATCGAGCGCGGCGCGATCGACACGCACTTCGTCGACACACACACGAGCGGGTTCGAGGAGTATGCACGCGCGCTGGCCGCGCTCGATCTCGACGAGCTGGTGGCGCGCGCAGGCAGCAGCCGAGAAGACGTCGCGGACTTCGCGGATCGCCTCGCTCGGGCCAAGAGCGCGGTCTTCGTCTGGAGCATGGGGCTCACGCAGCACGCGTTCGGAACCCAGACCATCGAGGCGCTGTGCTGTCTCGCGCTGTCGCGCGGCTTCGTCGGCCGAGAAAAGTGCGGGCTGATGCCGATCCGCGGCCACTCCGGCGTGCAGGGCGGCGCCGAGATGGGGGCCTATGCGACGGCCTTTCCCGGCGGCGCACCGATCGACGAGGCGCACGCCGAAACGCTGCAGCAGCACTGGGGTTTTCGCCCGCCTGCACGCGTCGGCATGGACACGAGCAGCATGCTCGAGGCTGCGCTCGCGGGTGAGCTGCAAGCGCTGTACGCGGTCGGCGGCAACTTCCTCGACACCCTGCCGCAACCGGCTGACGTAGAACGTGCGCTCGGCCGCGTGCCGCTGCGCATCCACCAGGACATCGTGTGCAACCACTCGATGCTGGTCGAGCCCGC
>JBIOJD010000286.1:0-5426 GCA_044450485.1 Polyangiales bacterium
CCAGCGAACAGTATCGCCCTCGACGTAAACAATCGCCGCGCGAGGGGCCGCGCCTTCGTAGCCGATCGCCACCACGACGGAGTGCCCCACGCCGTCGGCGCCGATCAGTTGGCCCTTCTCGTCGACGATCGCGCGCGGCTCGCCGCTGGCCAGGTCGCGCACGACGATGCCTTGTGCTTCTTGCATCACGATCGCGTCTGCGACGACGAGCGGAGCGCTCTTCGCCTGCACCGGCCGCTCCCACAACAGGCCCGCGCTCAGGTCCCAGGCGAAGAGGCGTTCCGGCTCGGTCGTGATCCCGACCGCGACCGGCCGCTCGTCACGCGGCTTGTCGCGAGTGAGGGCGGCGCGAAGGGCGCTCTCGGTCGGCGCGGCGACCTTTTGGAAGCTCGGTTGGAAGGACGTCGCGGCACAGCCGCTCACGCACAGCACGAGCCAGCCAACACAGGCTCTCATCTCGACACCTCGACGGGCGTGCGCGTCACACGCGCAACGGGCGCCGCGGCCGTCAGTGCTGGCGGGCTCTTGGTGGTCGGCGTCGAGCTTGCCCGTGGTGGCGGAGCTCCCTGCGGTGCGGCCGGCATCGCGGCGTGCGCAGCCGTGTCCATCCGCTTGATCGCCATCGCCAGTGCTTGACGCAGCTCGGGCTGCGAGCCGCTCTTCAACGCAGAGAAGCGCTCGAGCAAGTACGCGTGCGCGCCTTTGGCGTCGAGCTTGGCCAGCTCCGCTATCAGGTCGACCTTGGCCTTCATCGGAAAGCTCGGTCGATCGAGCATCCCCTCGAGCGCGGGCTTGGCCGCGATCACGTCGGTCTGCGCCGCGCGCTGCAGCACCAGCTTGGCGTCGGACGGGCCCGCGATGGCGCCGATCGCTGCCATCGCTCCGCTCACGCCGCGCTCGTCTGCGCGCAGCAGTGCGGGGATGGCGTGCGCGTTGCCCACACGCGCCAAGCTGCTCGCGGCGGCGGAACGCACCTCGGGATTGGGATCGTCCAGCGCCCGCATGAGCGTGGGCTGCGCACTCTGCTGGTGCAGCGCACCGAGCGCGGCCACGGCTTGCTGGCGAATTGGCGCGCGCCTGTGGAACGTCAGCTCGAGCAGCACGGGCTCTGCGCTCGGCTTGCCGAGCTGCACGAGGCTCGCGATCGCGGCCTCGATCAGCGCCGGCGGAAGGCCGCGATGCAGCCGTGCTTCGATCACCGTGGCTGCTTGGGCCGAGCCGAGCTCGGCGAGCGTTTGCAGCGCCTTGCGTACGGCGTCGGGGTCGTGCTCGCTGAGCGCGCGCTCCGCGCTCCTGAGCTGTGCGTCACGCGTCTGTGCGGAGCGCACGCTCGGGCCAGGCGCAGCGGCTGGCTCCGCGTTCGCGACGCGAGCGAAGAAGAGCGCGCTCGCGACGAGCACATGCCAATGGAAGCGGTCTGGTTGCATCACAGGCCTCGCGTGCAGTGGTGTAGCCCTCCCCATTTCGGGCTACATCGAGGGCTTAATCGTATCACGCAGCTCGAGCGACTCGCGCTGAAGGGCGCTTCGGCACGTGCACACACATCGACGCGCCTCAGCTTCTAACGCCCGCTCGATTCTTCTGCGGGCTTCGCAGGTGTGTGCGGCGCGTCATGTCGCGGATGCTTGCGGCGCGATCTCAGGTACTTGCGAAACGCGGCGAGCGATTCAGGCGATGAGTCCACGCGAAAGTCGCGCTCGTTGTCGTAGCTCGGCGTGTACGAGCTGTAGTATGTGAGCGCCTCGATCCTCGGGAACGCGCGTGAGGCGAACATGTTCGCGACCCAGCGCGCCTTGCTGTGCTTGGGATCGGGCGGTGCCTTGCTCGTCGCCGTGCCGTCGTCCTCGCGCGGCTCCTTGGCGCCGAGCTCGCAGATCCACACCGGGGCGCGCGGATCGAGCTGCGTCACCACGCGATAGGCGTCGCGGAAGATCTCTTCGAACTCGAGCCAGCTCTTGCCTCCTGGGTCGCCGCTGTCGCCCCAGTTGTAACCATCGAGCCCGAGCACGTCCACGTAGCCGTGATCGTCACCAGCACCGTCTCCTGGCCACAGCGCGGCGACCGGCACGTTGCGCGGGTCGTCGGAGACATCCGGATTGAATACGAAGTGGATGTTGCGCACGCCGCGTTGCCTGAAGAAGTCGTACAGATAGCGCCACGCGCCCTTGAACTCGCCGAGCGTTCCTGCGCATGGCCGACCCGACCCCGGCTGATACGGCGACCAATACGCATTCATCTCCGCCCACGGTCGAACGTAGATGTCGTAAGGGAAGTGGCGGAGGCTCTCGGCCACGCGCTCGAGGTAAGCGTCCGCTCGGCCCGTGCTCACGTCGGCAAAGGCGATGCACCGGCCTCGATCGTCGGCGCTAGGCTCCCAGCTGTACAGGAGCCGTCGTCCCGCGCGCGCGAGCTCGAGGTCCCGCGGCTCTCCGAGCACGTAGTTCCAGTCCACGAAGCCCGACGCGATTTCGACCTTCGTCCCGAGCTTGGCTTTGCTCTCGAGCTCGAGCAGCGCGGCGTCGGAGTAGGGCAGGTCCTTGGTGTACGCACCGAACAGCGCCCTGTCGCCGAGGGGCGGCGGCCCTTCGGCGCGCGCGAGGCCGTGAGCTACGAAACAGAGCGCGGCGACCGTACATGCGACCGCGAGCGCTGATGGGGCTGGGGAGGACACCACTCGACTCACAGCTCTCGACGCGCCATCGGACGATTGATTCTAGCAGTGCCGTCGTGGCCCTGGAAGCGCGACGCTGCGTCTGGCCGGCCGCCGCAATCCGCTCTAGGCTGCGCGGTTCGAGACTGCAGAGCGTGAGCGACCCGGTCCCCGCCAAGAAGCCTGTCCTCGCGCGCGTGCTTCCGCTGCGCTCGCTCGTGATCTACGGCATCGTGCTCGTGCAGCCCACCGCGCCGATGTCACCGTTCGGGGTGGTGAGCCAGGAGGCGCGCGGCCACGTGGTCACCGCGTTGCTGCTCGGCATGGTCGCGATGTCGTTTACCGCGCTGGCCTACGGCCGCATGGCTGCGGTCTACCCGAGCGCGGGCTCCGCCTACGCCTACGTCGGCCGCGAGCTGCATCCTGCGCTCGGCTACGTCACCGGCTGGAGCCTGCTCTTCGACTACGTGATGAATCCGATCATCTGCGTCGTGTGGTGCAGCCAGGCTGCCGGCAACTTCTTGCCCGAGGTTCCGTACGCGGCGTGGGCAACCCTCTTCGCGGCGCTGTTCACCGCGCTCAACCTGCGCGGGGTCACGGCGAGCGCGCGCACCAACGCGGTCCTGGCCGGCGCGCTCGGCGTCGTGCTGCTGATGTTCTGCGGCGCAGCCGTGCGCTACGTGTCGGGACGGTCGCTCGATGCCGCGGCGCTCGGCAGACCGTTCTACGATCCGTCGACATTCTCGCTCGGCGCCGTCTCGTCCGGCACGGCGTTGGCCGTGCTCACCTACATCGGCTTCGACGGCATCTCCACGCTCTCCGAAGAGGCGATGAATCCGCGGCGCGACATCTTGTTGGCGACGGTGCTCGTGTGCGTGCTCACGGGTGTGCTGGGCGCGGTGCAGGTCTATCTGGCGCAGCTCGTGTGGCCGGACTTCGCCCATTATCCGAACGTCGACACGGCGTTCGTGCACGTCGCGGGACGTGCGGGAGGTCCGTGGTTGTTCGCGCTCGTGAACTTCTCGCTGCTCGTCGCAAACCTCGGTTCCGGGATGGGCGCACATGCGTGTGCCGGCCGCGTGCTCTACGGGATGGGCCGCGACGGTGCGATCCCCAGGCGGTTCTTCGGCGCGGTCAGCCCGCGCACGCAGGTGCCGAGCAACAACATCGTGCTGCTCGGCGCGATCGCGCTGCTCGGTGCGCTGACGCTCAGCTACCAGCTCGGCGCCGAGCTGCTCAACTTCGGGGCGTTCATCGCGTTCATGGGGGTCAACGTCTCGTCGCTCGTGCACCACGGGCTGCGGCAGCGGCACAAGAGGCTGCGCGACATCGTGCCTCCGTTGCTCGGTTTCGCGGTGTGCGCGTACCTCTGGCTCAGTCTGCGCGCGCCGGCCAAGATCGTGGGCACGATCTGGCTGCTGACCGGTGTAGCCTACGGCGCGTGGCGGACCGCGGGCTGGAAGCGCCCGATCGCGTTCGGCGAGGCGAACGATCCGCCGCGTTTGGCGGACGAAGAGTGAAGGGCGAGGCGCGATGACGGCGAAAAAGCGGACCAGGTGGATCGTGGCTCGGTTCTGTGCGCTTGCGTCAGCGCTCGCGCTGCACGCCGGAGCCGCGCGAGCTCAGGCCGGCGACGACCACTATGGCTTCGCGCCTGGCGTGGGTGAAGAGGGCCAGGTCGATCTGCAAACGGCAAGAGGTGGCGTGGATCTACACTGGACCAGCCCGAAGCTCGCGGGCTGGGACACCGTGTTGCTCGGCGTGCGCGTGCGCGCCGACAAGCCCGAGCCGCTCGTCACGCTCGCGGTCGGGACCGCTCAGGTCGCGCAGTACCTCGACATCGGCGCGCGCGGCCTGCGCTGGCTGAATCTCTCGAGTCTGCGCCCGGCGCTGAAGGATGGCGCGGTCGTCGCGATCCGCGTGCACGGTGTGGCGATCGAGCCGGGCGCCGCGACGCTGCGGGTGTTCGCCAGCCCGCTCGCGGCGGCGGAACGACCGATCCTGATCCTCGCTCCGCACCCCGACGACGCCGAGATCGCGGCCTTCGGTCTGTACGCGAGCCACAGCCGCAACACGACGATCGTGACCGTGACCTCGGGCAATGCAGGCGACGCCAACTACCAAGACGAGTTTGGCGAGAACATCCCCGCCCAGTACACCTTCAAAGGTTACCTGCGCGCGGTCGACAGCGTCACCGTGCCTTGGCAGGGCGGTGTGCCGCCCGAGCGCTGCTTCAACCTCGGCTACTTCGACGCGCGCCTGGCCGAGATGCACGCGAGCCCGCACGTACCCTTCAGCGAGAAGTACGGCCCGAACGAAGACGTCGCGCCCTACCGACGCGCGAACCTGGGCAAGCTCTTGCCCGAGAAGTCGCGCGCCAACAGCTGGGCGAACCTGGTCGAAGACCTCGTGGCCGTGCTGCGCAAAGTGAAGCCCGCGCTGATCGTGATGCCGCACCCCGGGCTCGACACCCACCTCGATCACCGTTTCGTATCCGTCGCCGCGATCGAGGCGCTGGCGCGGCTCAAGTACAAGGTCACCTTTCTCCTGTACACGAACCACGCGGCCGAGAATCTGTACCCCTTCGGGCCCGCGGGCAGCGTCATGTCGTTGCCGCCCTGGGCAGGGCCCGAGGTCCCGGTACAAGGGGTCTTTTCGCTGCCTCTCGATCGAGAGATGCAGCGGCGCAAGCTGTTCGCGCTCGAGACCATGCACGACCTGCGTCTCTCTCCGCGAGAGCAATCCACCTGCACAGATCTCGCGAGGCGCGCACCGC
>JBIOJD010000287.1:0-5419 GCA_044450485.1 Polyangiales bacterium
CGACGTGCCCACGCACGGGCGCAGGCGGTGCGAAGCGCGGATCGCGGGCATCGCCGAGCTCGTTCTTCTGCTTGAGATGGCGTTTGAGATAGACGCCTTCGGCGCCGAGCGCGTGCAGCGTGTCGAGCACGCGCGCCTCGAAGACCGCGTTCGGCTCGGCGAAGAAGTGCGCCACGAGGAACCCGCCGTAGATGTCGACTGCGAGATCCTCCGAGCCCTCCGCGGCGCCGTGGAACAGCCGAAATGCGGTCGTGGGCCCTGCACTCGTGCGCGCGCGCCCGAGCCTGTAGCGCGCCTCGATCGCGAGCTCCAGCGCGCGCGTGAGCAAAGCCGGCTCCGAGCTCGCCCTCACCCCACCATGGGCGAGCCAGTGCTCGATCTCGAGCGGCGCCGCCGCCTCGAACTGCAACGGCCGCCCGTCGCGTGGATGGCGCAGCTCGAGCTCGTGGGCGTGCAGCAGCAGCCGCATCGCCGAGGCGCCGCCGTAGAGCCGATCGCCCGCGATCGGCGCGCCCACATGCGCGAGCTGCACTCGCAGTTGGTGCGTGCGCCCAGTGTCGCAATCGAGCCGCAGCAGCGCGCGCTCGCCTTGTCGCTTCAGCACGGAGACCCGCGTGCGGGCCTTGCGTGCGCCCGGCGTGCCGGCAGCGACAACCTGCATGCGTCCGTCGCGACCGCGAACGAGATCGTGCTCGAGCCGCGTCTCACCCCCGCGATCGAGCCTCGCCGACGAACAGACGGCTGCGAGGTAGCGCTTGCGAACCTCGCGGCCCTCGAACTGCGCGGCGATGGCGGCGTTGGCTTCGCGCCGCAGCGTGTAGAGCACGAGGCCCGAAGTCTCCTTGTCGAGCCGCTGGTGCACGCCGAGATAGACTTCGCTCGCATCGACCCCGCTCCGAGCGGCCAGATAGCGCTTGAGCCGCGCCGGCAGATCGTCGTCATGGCTCGCGTCAGCGGCTTGCGAGGGAACGCCGGCAGGCTTGTCGACGACGATCAGATCCTCGTCCTCGTAGACGACGGCCTCTGGCCGGAGATCGCACCCGAGAGCCGCGAGCGACGGCGCCAAGGACGTTCAGTAGCCGCGCTCGCAAAGCGCAGCGGGCAAGAGCGGTGACGGCGCCTCCGAGGTCAGGATCCAGAGCTGGTGCGCGGCGCGCGAGGCGCCGATGTGCAGCAGATGCCGCGATTCCTCGTCGTCGGGATAGCCCGCGGCGGTGACCTCCACCATCACCACGTAATCGAACTCGAGCCCCTTCACCTGCCGGACGTCGGTCACGTCCACACCGGCCTTGAACGGAAAGTCCTGCTCCGCGATCAAGCGCACGTTCGGGACCTCGGCCTGGACCAGACCCTCGGCAAACTCGCGCGCTTGCTCCTCGCTGCGCGTGATCACCGCGATCGACGCGAGCGGCTCGCTCGCAGTGAGCGCACGCAGCGATTCGGCGAGGAACCCAACGGCTTCACCCGTGTGCGCGAAGCGGAAGAGCTCCACCGGCACGCCGTGCCGATTGGCGCGGCCCGGCCCTTGCGGCCGCAGCGGACCGAGCACGTCGTTGGCAAAGTCCATGATCTCTTGGGTCGAGCGGTACGTGACCTGCAACGGCTCGATCTTCACGTGACTCAGGCCGAGCGCTTGCAGCACCGCGTCCCAGCTCGAGAACCCGTTGTGGAGCATCAAGCGCTGCGCCACGTCCCCGGCGAGCGTCACGCTCTGCGAGCGCGCGGTGCCGAGCACGACCGCCAGCTCTAGCGGGCTCAGATCCTGAGCCTCGTCGATGAACACGTGCTCGTAGCCGAGCACCTCTTTGCCGCGGCGCAGCGGACCGTGCAAGCGCTGCTCGAGGCGCAGCAGCAGCGCGTCGTCCTCCCAGTCGAGCGTGGCCGACACGCGCTCGCGCTCGCCATCTATGCCCAGCTCGGGCTCACCCGGCTCGTCCGCCGTGTCCTCTTCTTCGTCGCGCCGAGCCTCTCGCTCTTCGATCTCGGAGAGCGCAGTGGCACAGTGCGTCGTGCACCAGCGAAACGCCATGTCGAGCTGGCCGTCGGTCCACTCGCCGGGAGCGTGCCGGCCGAACAGCTCGCGCAAGCCCGCACGGTCGGTGAGCAGGTCCGCCCAGGCGTGCAGCGGCGAGCTGAGCTCGATCACCGCGCGCGCCTCACGCTCGGCGACGTGGCGAGCCGCCGTAGGCAAGCTCTCTTGCTCGGCAGCCCAGTGCAGCAGAATCTTCGCGCGATCCGCGAGCCCGTGACCTTCGGCGCCGCGCCACTTGTCGAGAAACGGTTGCGCCGCCTGCTCGCCGAGGCTCTCGGTCAAGCGCGCGGGCAACCGCGTGTGCAAGCGCGCCACGTACTCCTCGATGATCGGCAGCCAGGCGGGGTGCTTCTTCAGCCGGACCACGACCTCGGGCGTGTCGTCCGTATACTGCTCGGACAGCTCCGACACGTGGCTCGCGCGCTGCTTACGCGCCCACGCCTGAAAAGTCGTGACCACCACGCCCGGCACACCCAGCGCCGGCAGCACGTACGAGATGTAACGCGCGAGCGCCTCGTTGAAGACCACGATCAGCATGCGCTCGGCGCGGAAGCGCTGCGGGTCCTGGAACGCCAGGTACGCCAGGCGGTGCAGGCCGATCGTCGTCTTGCCGCTTCCTGCGCCGCCCTGGATCACGCACAGCCCGGAGTTGGGTCGCGTGATCAGCTCGAACTGCCGCGCGTCGATCAACGCCGCGATCTCGGGCAGGTGCTTGTCCTCGCGAATGCTGCCGTCGCGGTTGACGCCGAGCTTGCCCACCGGGTGGTAATCGGCGAGCCGCGGCGCTGTGCCTTGGCCACCCTTGAGCTCGCTGCCCTCGGACAGCCTCACCCACGTGCCATTCGCGCGACATAGGAACGTGCCCTGCACCGACGCGATGCGCCGGAGGTGTCCGCCGCTGATGGCGAGGCTCCGGCGCGTGAGCACCTCGCCTTCGACCATGCGGCCGCCGAACAGCTCGTCGTAGTCGTCGCCTTCGTCGTAGCGGTAGTAGACGCGGCTCACCGGCGCGTCGCGCCAGTCCACGATCTGCACGCCGGTGCGCGGATCGAGGTAGGTCGCGCGGCCGATCAGCACCTCGCGCTTGCGCTCGCCCTCCTGCAGCACGATGCGTCCGAAGTACGGCGAGCCGATGTCCACCTGCCCGTCGACCACGTCGGCGCGGCGGGCAGCGACCTGCTGCAAGCGCTCCATCTGGGCGACCAGCGCGGGCACGTCTTCGAGCCGCGCTTCGGCGATTTGATCGCGCAGCGACAGCAGCTCTTGGTCGTAGTCGATGCGGCCGACGCGCCGGATCTGCCGCCCCGCGAGGTGCTTGAGCACGCGGCTGAGCACGCGCTGCTCCTCGGCGACGATGCGCTCCATCTCCTCGTCGCGCTGCGCCTGCGCTTGTTGAGAGCTCTCGGCCACGGGCAGCACCTGATGGGTCGGGGCGGCACGCCGCCCAGTTTCGGGACGACCTCTGGGCAGCCCAATTGCGTAACACGTTTGGTGACGGTCGAGAAAGGGGCGTGTTCGGCCGGAAACCGCGCCCCCTACCCTCCCCGCTCAACGCAAGAGCAAGACCGCGACCAGCGCGACGACCAGCGCCGCCAACGCGAATCCGCGCTTGCGGTCCCGAGCCGGCGGTCGGCGCGCCGCGGGCTGGGCCACGATCATCGCGAGCCCGAGCACGGGCAGCGCGGGAACCACGGCCTCGAGCTCCACCACGACCAGCATCGTGGCGACAAAGCCGAGCGACAAGGCAGCCAGCGTGCGACCGAGCGCCAACCCGTGGCGGCGCGTGCTCGCGATGTACAGCGCCGCGAACAGCACGTCTCCCACACCGAGAAACGCCTCGATGCGGTCGCTTCCGAGCAGCGGCCACGGCAGCGCGAGCAGCGAGAGCGCGGCCTTGGACTGCGCGATCGCATTCGAAGGGCCGCTCGGATGAAACACGCTGAGCACGTCCGCGGCCGACGAAACGATCGCGACGAACAGCAAGTGCCCCGGGTGCTCGATCGCGCGACCCACGACCGCACCCACGAGCACGCCCCCCGCGAGCAGCGCGGGCGTCACCAAGAGCGCGAGCGCGAAATCGGGCGGTGGGTGCACGGCCAACAGGCCCACGAGCAGCACCGGCAAAGCCAAGAACGGCAGCGCGCGCCGGCCGAGCGGCGGACACGCGAACGCGGTCAGCAACGCGCTCGCGCACACCACGGTGAAGCCGACGCAATATGCGACCAGCGGGTCGATCGCGAGCGCTGGCGCGGCGGCGTGCGCCGCTGCGAGCACGAGGTCCGCCGCAGCCACCACCGCCAGCCACCTGACGATCGCCCGGCGCGTCGCATCCGACGCATCGCCAGGTTGGGGCGAGCCGCCGGACCCCTGTAGCCCGTGCGCAGGATCCCCGAGACCCCCAAAATTTCGTTTGACTATGTCCCCAGCTTGGCTCATTTCCTGGCGGGCGCCCGGACGCCGGCGGACAATGGTCCGCGACGGTTGGGCCAGCGGGATCCCCGGTAATCCTTTATACTGGTCACAGTATCGGGCCATAATCGCCAGCTTGAAATGCTGAATAGCTCGCAATCGAGAGGGGGAAGCGGGACGGGCTCTGGGGGTACCGGGGAGCTGCGCGCTTTTGTGGCAGCACGATTGGGTGGCCACAGTTGGGTGGTCGATCTGGTGCCCCACTACGAGCTCACGGTCGGCAGCGACCCGAGCGCCGACATCCGCATCGACGTCGCAGACGTCAAGAAGCAGCACGCGCGCCTGAGGTGGAACGGCGAGCACGTGGCGCTCAGCGCGGCGACGGCCGATGCGCGGATGGACGTCAACGGCCAGCCCGTGCAGGAGAGCGCGCAAATCGCGCCCGGCGACGAGATCAAGATCGGCCCGGCCACGCTCCAAGTGAACATCACGTTCGCGCCCGCGCGCAAAGGCCGCCGCTCGCTCACGCATGGGGAGTTCGCGGAACGCGTGAGCGAAGAGCTCGCTCGCGCGCAGCGCACCGGTCGCGCGACCTGCCTCATGATGCTCAAGTCGCGCAGCGGCGACGGCAGCAAGCTCGCGAGCGCGGCGCTCAACACCTTCCGCGAGGGCGACATCGTCGGCACGTACGCGCACGACGAGATCGAGTTCCTGCTACCGGACACGCCGCCGAACGTGGCGCGCGCGGTGGTCGAGCGCTTGCTCGAGACCTCGGCCTCCGAGCACGCCTCCGCGGGCTTGGCGGTGTCGCCCGAGGACGGCGAGACCGAAGAACGCCTGATGCGCGCCGCACGCGATGCGCTGGCCAAGGCACTGGCGCAAGGCGGCGGGATCTGCCGCACGGGCGCGCTCGAGTTCGAGGCTGTCACGCCGGACGCACACACCCAAGCCACGCGCCAGTTGATGGAAGAGATCACG
>JBIOJD010000288.1:0-5400 GCA_044450485.1 Polyangiales bacterium
CATGCAGAAACCCCGCGAAAGCGCGGTGGTCCAGGCCGGTCCCTGCCGTGAGAAACGGCCTTGAAATCCGTTGAATCCGCAAGGATTCCAGGGGTTCGAATCCCTTCTCCTCCGCCTTAATTTATCGGGGAGTCACGCGACTCCCCGCCCGATGAGCGGAGCCCAACGGGACCCGGCACGACGAAGTCGGGCCGCCACGCGCAGTGGGAGCTTTGCTCCCTTCTCGTCGCGAAGCGACGATTCACCCCTCAGTTTGCGGTTGTCTGCAAGCTCGACGAGATGCTCTCAGCGCGCGGCGGGCCATTTTTGGCGCGCCGGCCACAAGTCGCGGCGCATGAAAATTTGGAGCTGGCCGAAGCCTTTGGCGTAGACGTAGCGCTCGGTGACGAAGCGTGCGGCGTCGGCGGCGTGGGCTGCGAAGTCGGCGAAGCCCGAGCGTGGAAAGGTGAAGGGTGCGTAGTCGAAGAACACGAACGCGGCGGGCGGTGAGTGGCGCACTCTCGCTGCGAGGTCGTCCGCGTGGCGCTTGACGTTGTTCTTGGCGAAGGTGAGGGCCTTGGGTGAGGCACCGAGCACTTGGATGCCTTCGAGCACGGAATCTGCGTTGAGATCGATGTCGTAGATGTACGGCGTCGCGCTGTGCCGCTCGGCGAGCGCGAGCAGATAGGGATCCATGCCGTACGTTTGGATGCGTTCCTTGGGCCGCGTGTAGCGCTTCAGGAATTCCGCGGTGTTGGCGAGCCCGGTGGCTCCGAAGTCCGCGCGGTCGAAGTGGGCGAGAAAGACGGGCGAGAGCCGCCGTTTCGCGTTCGAGCCCGCACGCGGCGCCCAGTCCGCGCGCAGGCTGTCGCTTTCGATCAGGCCATGCGCGGTTTGGTATGCGACCAGGCACGCGAGGCCGATCGCCAGCGGCGCGAGCCCGCGCAGATCGGTGGCGTCGGCCTCATCTGCCGAGCTCGCCACTTGGCAGACGAGCACCACCGCCAGCAGCGCGCAGCCGGCGGTCACCGGGTGAAGATGATACGGAAAGGCTTTGTTTTGCAGCAAATCGAGCGCGATCCCGAGCACCGGAAACAACGCCATGCCGATCATGCGGCGGCTGACGCTTCCCACGGCGATGAGGCCGAGGGTCGCGAGCGCGAGCGCGATCGGCAATGGAAAGAACCCGGCGTGGCTCTCGGTCGCGACGATCTGCAACAGCCCTTTGGGCCAGATGTAGACGTAGTAGCGGGGGTTGTCGATCAGGTAGCTGCGCAAGAAATCCGAGACGCTGCAGAACGCGGCGAGGAACACGAGCTGCGGCAGCGCGCCGAGCCCGATGCCCGTCACGAACGCGCGCAGTTGCTTCCGCCGGCTCAGCGCGACGCCGGGCTCGCTCAGCACGATCATCAGCACGTGGACGAGCGTGAAGACCGCGCAGGTGGGCTTGCCGAACCACGGCGTGATGCTCAGCGCGCCTGCGGCCAACAGCCAGCGCCTGGCGGCAGGGCCCGAGCCACTGCTGCGTGCGCGCACGTCGCAGGCGAGCGCGCTCAGGATGAACCAATCGTAGAAGCTCTCGCGCTGGGTGAAGTCCCAGTACGAGTAGAACGAAACGTATTGAGCGAGCAACACCGAGCAGCCTGCCGCCGCCCAGAGCGCAGCTCGGATTCGTGACGGTGCGCGAGAGGTTGCCGCGTGCACCGAAGCGCCGACGAACGCGAACACGAGCGCGGACACGGTGAGATCGAACGAGCGCAGGACGTGCGAGTCCGCGCCGCCGAAGAGCCGCGCCATCATGTGGATCTCGCTCGCGAGCGGGCCGTTGATCTCGCGCAGGTCGCTGTACAAGCGGTCGCCGTGCGCGATCGCCCAGGCCACGCCTTGGAAGATGCCCTGGTCGCGGCCGAGCGCGAGGTAGCTCGCACGCCACACCGCGAACCACAGCCACAAGAGGGGCCCGAGCGCGACGATCAACGCGGCGACGGGCGATGCGCCGAGACGCGCCGGCGGTCTGCTCGAGACGCTCACGAGAAAAACGCTCGACGCATGCTAAGGCCCTGCGGCTCCGAGGATCAAGCTGAACCCGTCTTCATCGCCCGCATCGGCCTCTGCCTCGTCTGGCCGCAACCATGGCAGCTTGGTCACGACCACGAGCACGCGGCGTGTCTCGGCGCCGAGCACGACCGGCAAAAAGCTGTCCGGCACCCGTCGCGGAGGCGCTTCCATGCGGCCGAGCTCTCGGTCCTGCGCATCTAGACGCACCGCGACGAGCGACCAGCGCACGCCGTCGTCGCCGCGCAGCCAGACCCGGAGCTGCTGGCCCTCCGCTGCGCCCGTGGTGTCGATCAGCGTGTAGGCGCTGCCGTAGGTCGAGAGCTTTTCCTTTGCGGTCCGTTGGGCTGGCAGCGCGGTGAGCTTGGCGGCCGCGGCGATCTCGACCTTGGCTGCGGAGCTGAGGCCAGGCAGCCCGGCGCCGGCGTTGGGCAGGTTCGCGACGTAACGCTCGACCGCGAGCTCGGTCGCCACTTGATCGAGCGACTCGCCAGCCTTGACCAACGCAGCCTCGAGCGCCTGCCAGAAGGTCGGCTCTGCATGCAGCGCGCTCGCCCGTTCGCTGTGTTGTCGTAGGATCTGCCAGAGCTCGGCCACGAAGTGGCCGCTGCCCGCGTCGTGCCTGCGCGAAAGCATCGCCAGCAGGAGCGCGAGACCCGTGCTCTGCGGCTCGCCCGAGCCCACCAAGCCCAGCTCCGGCGCCGCTTGCGTGTCTTCGACCGCGTCGTTGCAGCCGAGCTCGCCGGTTGCCAGAAAGCTGACGAATGCGGCCGTCGCGCGGCGCACGCCGGCGGGCTCGGCTGGATCCTGACCGAGCAGCCCCGCTTCGGTCAGGGCCTGCACGCTGCAGCGATCGACTGCTGCCGCTGGCAAACCGGCGTCGAGCAGCGCGTATCCGCTCGCGGCATCGAGCGTGGTCCAGACGACGGGCTGCTCGGCGACTGCGCTGGCTCCGATCGCCAGCCCGGGCACCAGATAGACGTCGAAATCGAGGCTCCCGCCGGCACCGCCGTCGGGGTAGGGCAGGGGCCAGCCCTCCGCGAGCGACCACGCGTACGCGCGCTCCAGGCCGCGCAGGACACGCGCCGCGCTCGGCTCTGGGTAAGCGCTCGAGGCATGCACGGTCAGCGGGTAACGCTCGGAGCGAACGACGAGCCCCGCGTCCGAGGGCCGCGGGCGAGGCGCGGGAAACGGCAGCAACGGGCCGTGATAGCGCGCTTCCGTATAGGCGATCATGTTCGCCCAGGCCTCGAACGGATTGGCGTCGGCCCGAGCGCGGCTGGCAGAGAGCGCGCCCCACGTGCACGGCAGGAGCCCAAGCACGGCGCAGGCAATAAAGCGTCCGGCTGCTGGGTGTCGGCCAAAGGTGGGCGCTGTGCGCGAGGGACGTAGATTTGACACGGCGGCTTCCGAACCCTTAAACCATCCCGGGAGCGTTCATGACAGAGCCTAGCTTCGACCCCGGCGGCTTCTTTCAGTTCGATCTGGCCAAAGGCAGCGTGCGGGCGCGCGGCGGTGGCCGCGTGCTGGTCGTGGCCGAGAACGTGCTCGCGCCGCTGATCAACACTGCGGTCTCGCAAGGCGATCTCACGGCCGTGCGCAGTCTGGGCAGCCAGCTCGGGGCGCTCGTGTCGAGCTCGCTCGGCGCGTCACCAGCTGGGCTCGAGCCGGCGCAGGTCATCGGTCACGCGGGCGCGGTGATGTCGCTTTACGGCTGGGGCCGGCTCCGCCTCGAGCAGTGGGGCGACGTGCTGGTGCTCAATGTCGACGGCCTGCCGCCGCTCGACGAGGACAACCTCGCCGTGGCGGCCTTGCTCGGCGGGCTGTTTTCGACACTGTGCTCGACCGAGGTCGCGTGCGTTCCGATCGGCCGGAGCGCGAGCTACATGATGGTCGATCCGAGGATTGCCGAACAGGTCTGGACCTGGGCCAAAGAGGGTGAGAGCTTGGCTTCGATCAGCTCGAAGCTCACGGCCACACAGCGATGAGCACTCAAGTCGAACGCCTCCAAGCGCTGCTCGAGCGCGTCGAGCACAATCGCCAGAAACCGCGCCCCCTGCAGGCGCGCCCCGCTCCCAGCGCGGCGGCGCAGCCGGCCGCCCGGAGCACGCCCGAGGCGGCGGCGCCGGTGGCGCCGGTGCCTGCTCCGGCGCGCGAGGTGGCAGCCACCAAGCCCACCGCGCCGGGGTTCGCGGCCCAAGCTGCGCCCGCCCGTCCACCCGCGCCATCGCCACAGCGGCAGGTGGTCGTCCAAGAGGTGGTCGCACCCCCTCGCGTGTCGCGCGCCGCCGAACCGGCTGCCGCCAAAGCGCCCCCTGCGGCGAGCGGGCCTTCGCTGCTCGTCGATCCCGTGCTGGACGCGCCGAGCAAACCGATCGCGCAGGTGGTGAGCAAGCACCCGCCGTCGACGCCGCTCTCGTTCGGCGATCTCCTGCGCCGCTCGCTTTCCGCGAGGCCGCGCTAGCGCCGCGAGGCCGCCCTTCAAAAAGGCTCGCATGCTGCTCACGATCGACGTCGGCAACACCAACACCGTGCTCGGCCTGTACGAAGGGCCGAAGCTCGTCCACCACTTCCGCATCCAGAGCGACCGCGGTCGCACCGAAGACGAGACACACGTGCTCCTGGTCACGCTGCTGAACGTCGTGGGCCTCGAGCCCGAAGACGTCGACAGCAGCATCTTGGCCTCAGTCGTTCCACCGCTCATCGATCGGGTCGTGCGCGCCGTGCGCCGTGCCTTCGGTCACGAGGCCGTGGTCGTCGGCCCGGGCATCAAGACCGGCATGCCGATCCTGTACGAAAACCCCAAGGAAGTCGGCGCGGACCGCATCGTGAACGCGATCGCGGCCTACGAGCGCGTGCGCGGGGGTGTGATCGTGGTCGATTTCGGCACTGCCACCACCTTCGACTGCGTGAGCAACCGCGGCGAGTACCTCGGCGGTGTGATCGCGCCCGGCATCTCGCTCAGCGCCGAGGCCTTGTTCGCCCGCGCCGCGCGTTTGCCCAAGACCGAGATCATGAAGCCCCCGCACGTGCTCGGCCGAAACACCGTGCAATCGATGCAATCAGGCCTCGTGTACGGCTACGCGAGCATGGTCGACGGCATGGTCGAGCGCCTGACGGCCGAGATCGGCTATCCCTGCGCCTGCATCGCCACCGGCGGCGAAGCGCGCCTGATCGAGACCGAGTCCAAAGCGATCCAAGAAGTCGACGAGTTCCTCACCCTCGAAGGCCTACGGATCCTGTACGCGCGCCAGAAGTAGCGGCGACAAAGACCCGGATCGTGCTGGGCGGCCTCGAGGGCCCGGGAGGGTCGGGGCTCGGGACGGGCGCGCTGCATTTGCGGCGGTTGCGGCAAGACAGATGAGC
>JBIOJD010000289.1:0-5397 GCA_044450485.1 Polyangiales bacterium
CCGCTGCACAAGAAGACCTTCGCGCTCGACGGCGGCAAGTGCCTGACCGACGACGCCGAGGCGATCGCGACTTTCAACGCGAAGGTCGAGGACGGCATCGTCTACGTGAACCTGCCCCCGGCGGCAGAGCTCGAGGCAACTCTGTGTGCTGATCGGCCCACGACCGCTTCGGCGGCTGCGGAGTGAAACGCAAGTGAGCACAGTCGTTCGTCTGCCCCTGATTCAGCAATATCTGTTGCAACAGCGCGAGCTCACCGCGGTCGAGCGCTTTTCGCGCGAGCACGACGCGCACGCTCTCGACACGACGAGCGCGCGCTATCGCGACTTGATCCCGCTCAGCAAGCCGCAGGCCGGCCAGCAGTACGCGTTCTCGGTCGACCTGGATCGCTGTACGGGCTGCAAGGCGTGCGTGGCCGCGTGTCACAGCTTGAACGGCCTCGACGAGGGTGAGAGCTGGCGGGCGGTTGGCCTCTTGCACGGCGGCAGCCCCGAACAACCGGTGCAGCAGACCGTGACCAGCGCGTGCCATCACTGCGTCGATCCCGCGTGCATGAACGGCTGCCCGGTCAACGCCTACGAGAAGGACGCGCAGACCGGAATAGTCAAGCACCTCGACGACCAGTGCATCGGCTGCAAGTACTGCACGCTCACCTGTCCGTACGAGGTGCCGCAGTACAACGAGCGCAAGGGTATCGTGCGCAAGTGCGACATGTGCAGCGACCGCCTGAAGGCGGACGAAGCGCCGGCGTGTGTTCAAGCGTGCCCGAACGAAGCGATCCGGATCGAGATCGTGAGCACGCGTCAGGTCCTGGAGGACGCGCAGGGCGATGCCTTCTTGCCCGCGGCCCCGTCGCCAGGCATCACCGTTCCGACCACGTCGTACAAGACCGAGCGCGCGTTGCCGCGAAACCTGCTGCCCGCGGATTTCTATTCGGTCAAGCCGTCGGAGCAGCATCGCCCGCTGGTCGTGATGCTCGTGCTCACCCAGCTGTCGGTCGGCGCGTTCTGCGTCGATCTGCTGGGCCGAAGCTTGGGCGCGACGGCTGGGCCCTCGGCTTCACGCTTCGTGCATGCCGCCTTCGCGCTCGTGTTCGGGCTGCTCGCGCTCGGTGCAAGCTCGCTTCACCTCGGCCGTCCGCTGTACGCGTTCCGCGCGGTGCTCGGTTTGCGCCGGTCCTGGTTGAGCCGCGAGATCATCGGGTTTTCGGTGTTCGCGGCGCTGGCGTTCGCGTACGCGAGCTTTCTGGGGCTGGCGCACGCTCGGCCCGCCGTGCTCGACCCTTCGCTCGCGCCGCTCGAGACGTGGCTTCCCGCGTCGGTCGCGTTGACGGGGCTCGGCTCGGTGTTCTGCTCTGCGATGCTGTATCACGTGACGCTTCGGCGCTTCTGGAGCTTCTCGCGCAGCGGTTTCAAGTTCTTCGCGACCACCGCTCTGCTGGGCTTGTCGGCGACCTTCACCACCACGCTCGCGGCGCAGCTCGCGGCCCCGATGCCTACCTCCATCGGCTTCGTGCGCGCGCTGTGGGTGTGCCTCGCGAGCGCGTTCGGCCTCAAGCTGCTCGGTGAGCTCAGCGTGCTCGGCCACCTGCGTGACAAACAGCAGACCGAGCTCAAGCGCAGCGCGCTCTTGCTCAAGGGCGAGCTCGCGCCACTGCTCCAACGCCGGATCTTGCTCGGCGTGGTCGGCGCAGTGCTGCTGCCGTGCGCGCTGATCGTCTCGGCCGAAGGAGGGGTCACGAAAGTGGACGTGGCCGTGGCGGTGTTTGCGCTCGTGCTCACGGTGCTCGGCGAGCTGCACGAACGCGTGTTGTTCTTCGCGGCCGTGAGCGCGGCCAAGATGCCCGGAGCCCTGCGATGAGCGCCGCGCCGCCTGCGTCGAGGCTCAAGGTCTTTGGCCAGAGGCTGCTGCGCCAGCGCGACGGGGCGCTCAGCAGCGAGCTCGCGCGCACCGAAGGCGGCTTCGGCCTGGGTCAGGTTCCCACGCGGTGGAAGCCCGACGCAACCACGACGACGGTTTGCGGCTTCTGCTCGACGGGTTGCGGGCTCGAGGTGCACCTGCGCGACGGAGAAGCCATCAACCTCACGCCGGCCAAGCGCTATCCCGTCAATCTGGGGATGGCATGTCCCAAGGGCTGGGAGGCGCTCACGCCGCTGCGGGCCAGCGATCGCGCCACGACCCCGCTGCTGCGCGACGGCTCGGACAAGCTCGTGCCGATCGAATGGCCGCGTGCGCTCGAGGTCTTCGTCGATCGCTTCAAGGCGATTCAAGCCGCCCACGGCAAGGACTCGGTCGCGTTTCTCGGCACGGGTCAGATCGTGACCGAAGAGCTCGCCCTGCTCGGCGCGCTCGCGAAGTTCGGGATGGGCATGGTGCACGGCGACGGCAACACGCGCCAGTGCATGGCCACCTCGGTCGTCGCGTACAAAGAAGCGTTCGGCTTCGACGCGCCACCGTACAGCTACCGCGACTTCGAAGAGTCGGACGTGCTCGTGTTCGTCGGCGCGAACCCGTGCATCGCGCATCCGATCATGTGGGAGCGCGTGCTGCGAAACTCCCACGCGCCGCAGATCATCGTGGTCGACCCGCGGCGCACCGAGACGGCGATGGCGGCGACGTTGCACGTGCCGCTGCGGCCGAAGTCCGACCTCGTGCTGTTCTACGGGATCGCCGCGCGACTGATCGAGCGCGGTTTCATCGACCGGGCCTTCATCGATGCGCACACGCAGGGCTTCGAGGCGTTTGCCGCCCACGTCGCGGCCTTCGACAGCGAACGCGTGACGGCGAGCACCGGCCTGTCAGCCGAGCTCGTAGACCAGGTGGTCGATGCGATTCACCAAGGCAAGCGCGTCTCGTTCTGGTGGACGATGGGCGTCAACCAGAGTCACGAGGGCGTGCGCTTGGCGCAGGCGCTCATCGACCTCGCGCTGATGACCGGCAACATCGGTCGGCCCGGCACGGGCGCGAATTCCATCACTGGACAGTGCAACGCCATGGGCTCGCGGCTGTTCGCGAACACCACCAACCTGCTCGGCGGTCGCGACTTCAAGAACGCCGAGCATCGCGCCGAGGTGGCAGACATCCTCGGCATCGATGTGGGCGCGATTCCGGACCGCCCGAGTCTCGCGTACGACCAGATCATCGAAGGGATCTTGGCGGGCCGCATCCGCGGGCTGTGGGTCATTGCGACCAACACCGCGCACTCGTGGATCAACCAGATCGACGTGCGCGAGGTGCTTTCACGCCTGGACTTCCTGGTGGTTCAAGACATGTACTCGACCACCGAGACCGCAGCTCTCGCCGATCTGGTGTTGCCTGCGGCGGGCTGGGGCGAAAAAGAGGGAACCTTCATCAACTCCGAGCGCCGCTACGGCGTCGTGAAGAAAGTCGCACGCGCGTCGGGTCAGGCGCTGGCTGACTTCTACATCTTCAAGGCGATTGCCGAAGCGTGGGACTGCGGCGCGATGTTCGACGCTTGGCACTCGCCCGAGGCCGTCTTCCAATTGCTGAAGCGCCTTTCGCGCGGAAGGCCTTGCGACATCAGCGGGATCGAGGACTACGCGGCGCTGGACGAGCTCGGTGGCGTGCAGTGGCCCTTGCCCGAGGGCGTGAGCGTGGGCCCGTGCAGCGAACGACGTCTGTTCGAAGACGGGCGCTTCTATCACCCCGACGGTCGAGCGCGCTTCGTGTTCGCCGAGCCGAGCGCGCTGCCCGAGCCCGTCAATCAGCGTTTTCCGTTCACGCTGCTGACGGGGCGCGGCAGCTCCAGCCAGTGGCACACCCAGACACGCACCAGCAAGTCCGACGTCCTGCGCAGACTCTACCCGGCGGGGGCGTACGTCGAAATCAGCCCAGTCGACGCGAGCGCGCTCGGCATCGGGCCGAACGACAAGGTCGTGGTGTCATCGGCGCGTGGATCGCTGACGGCGCGCGTGTTCGTCACACACGTGGTGCAGCCGGGACAGCTCTTCATGCCCATGCACTACGCGACCACCAATCGCTTGACCCACGCTGCGTTCGATCCGCACTCGAGGCAGCCTGCGTACAAGGCGTGCGCGGTCCGCGTGGACAAGCTGGAGTAGGCAATTCCTCGCGATCGCCCCTCGCTCACAGGTTCTCGATATCGATGTCCAGTGCATCCGCCAGCTCGAAGCCGAGCACGCGCGCGAAGAACGCCAACTCGGCCTCGATCGCGCGCCGGATGTTCTCCGCGCGCCGAAAGCCGTGGTGCTCGCCCGCGAACGGCACGTAGGCTACCGGGATCCGCTTGCGCCGCAGTGCTTCCACCATGGCTTCGGTTTGGCTCGGCGGCACCACGCGGTCTTCCAGCCCTTGGAAGAATACGACCGGGCACTCTAGCTGCGCGGCGTGGTGCAGCGGCGAGCGCGCACGATAGAGGTCCTCGCGAGCAGGGTAGGGGCCGATCAAGCGGTCGAGGTAGCGCGACTCGAACTTGTGGGTGTCGCGGGCGAGGGCTTCGAGATCGCTCACTCCGTAGTGGCTCGCGCCGGCCTTGAACACCTTGCGAAAGGTCAGCGCCGCGAGCGTGGTGAACCCACCGGCGCTGCCGCCGCTGATCATCAAGCGCGCAGGGTCGGCTTCTCCACGCTCGCACAAGTACGAGGCGCCATGGACGCAGTCGTCCACGTCCGCCACGCCCCAGCGGCCGTCGAGCTGCCCGCGGTACTCGCGCCCGTAGCCGGTGCTGCCGCGATAGTCGACGTCGAGCACCCCGATGCCACGGCTGGTGTAGTACTGGATTCGGAGGTTCAGCGCGGTAGACGCGGCTGCGGTCGGTCCGCCGTGGCTCTTGACGAGCAGAGGCGAAGGTCCGACTGACGCGTAAACCGGGCTCTTCGGCGCGTAGTAGAGGGCGTGGGAAACCTTTCCGTCCGACGTCGGGAAGGTCAGCGCACGCGGCTCGGAGACGTACGCCGGATCGATCTCGACCTCCGAAAACCTCCGGAGCACGCGGTGCCTGCGCGTGTGGAGGTCGAGCTCCACGAGGCACGGTGAGGTGCTCGGTCCCGCGGCACCCAGCACCGCGCGCTCGCCGGACACGCGCAGATTCGAGAGCTCGGTGTAGGGCAGGACGATCGGCTCGAGCGCGCCGCTCTCGGGGTCGAGTAGGCCGAGGTGCCAGTGGCTGTGCGAGACCCAACTGCACAGCAACCTGCCATCCGAAAGCACGGCGTAGGTGCTCATGCCGAGGTTCCACAGCGGCAGCCCGAATTCGGCTTGCTCCGGACGCAGCGGTCGTGTCGTGCCGGCAGCCGCGCGCCACAGGTTCCAGTAGCCGCTCGCGTCCGACACGAAATAGAGGGCTCCGTTCGCGCCCCACTCGGGCTGGAAGATCGACTCCGTGGGGCCGCCGGCGACACGTCGCGTCGCCTGCACAG
>JBIOJD010000290.1:0-5396 GCA_044450485.1 Polyangiales bacterium
GCGCTACACGCGGCGCGTGCTTCAGTCCTATGGCGTGTACGCATGGCTCGAGACCGGCAAACTTCCGCCGATGCCGAGAGCACTACCGCCCGCCTCGACGCCATAGACTTGGTTCGCGTCCAGAAGCGTCCAGGAGCGGCTTACGTCCTCGAAGAAATCCTCGAAATACGGGAGTATTCCTCCGGTTTCTTCTGCGGGCGCGCTCGCTCCTGAACGCTTCTGAACGGGAACTGAGTATGCTGGCACGGAGGACTGCGATGAACCTTTGGCTGCGAGTCTGGTGCGCCACGGTGCTGGGCACGCTCGTGTTGGCGGGATGCTCGTCGAAGACGAGCGGGGGCGGTGGCAACACGAACGCCTCGGCCGGCACGGGGGCGAACGGCGCCGGAGGCAAGCTCGGAGCTGCGGCGGGCACTGGCGCCGCTGGAACTAGCAAGGGCGGAGCGAGTGGCGGGGCGGCGGGCGGCGGCACGACCGGTGGAGCTGCGGGCGCGGCCGGATCCGCGGGCGCAGTCATGGGCGCAGCCGGTGGCGGCGGTGGCGCTGCGGGCGCGCCCGCGCCCGGTATGCCGGGACAGATTGGATCCTGCGCTGTGTTCAGCGCGGACGACGCCTGGAACAAAGACATCTCGAAAGAGGCTGCGGACGCGACCTGGACCACGCGCTTGCACGCGCTCGTAGGCAGCAAGAACATCCATCCCGACTACGGCAACTCGGGCAGCGAGCACTACGGCATGCCGATCAACGTCGTGCCGCAAAGCCAGCCGCTCGTGCAGATCACGTTCGACGACTATCCGGACGAGAGCGATCCGGGTCCGTATCCACTGCCTGACCCGTCGGTCGCGAAGATCGAGGGAGGCACGCCGAGCGCGTGCTCGGGCGACTGTCACTTTCTCGTTGTGCAGAGCGGAACCTGCATGCTGTATGAAGGCTACTCTTGCTCGTACAAGAGCGGCTGGCACTGCGGCAACGGCGCCAAGTGGGATCTGAGCAAGAACAGCTACGGCCAGCGGCCGAAGGGCTGGACCTCCGCCGACGCCGCGGGCCTGCCGATCACGCCGGGTGTGCTTCGTTACGACGAGGTCAAGAGCGGCAGCGTCACGCACGCGATCCGTTTCACTTTGCACTGCACGCGACCGAATTACGTGGCCCCCGCGACCCATCAGGCGGTGCCCGGTAGCTGTGATCCGAACGACATGAACGCGCCGCCGATGGGCTTCCGGGTCAGGTTGCAAGCGAGCTACGACGTTTCGGGCCTGTCGGCCAGCGCACAGGTCGTCGCGCGCGCGATGCAACGCTACGGGCTGATCCTGGCGGATAACGGCAGCGATTTCTATTTCCAGGGCGAAGACAACCCCGGCTGGGCCGACACCGACGTCGAGCCCCTCAAGACCATCCCCGCCTCCGCCTTCGAAGCGATCACTCCCCCGCCGCTCGAGAAGTGAACGGGCTACTTCCGCTCGAAGCGTGCTGGGCGGCGCTCGGCCATCGCGCGGGTGCCTTCGCGGAAGTCGGCCGTGACTTGTAGCCGCTCTTGCTCGGCACGCTCGCGTGCGGTGGCGTTGCGGATGCGCTCGACGAGATCACCGCGCATGGTTGCGCGGATGGACTCGATCGCGAGCGGCCCGGAAGCGGCGATCTCCTGGGCAAAGGCGTGCGCCTCGTCTCGCAAGCTGTCGAGCGGAGCGAGCCGGTCGCACAGACCGATCTCGAGCGCTTCCTCCCCGGGCACGCGTGCGCCGGTGTAGAGCAGCTCGAGCGCGCGTTGAGGCCCGACCACCAGGGGCAAGGTGACGGTGAGGCCGAAACCGTGGTGCAAGCTGAGCCGGGCGAAGTTCGCGCTGAACCGCGCTTCAGGCGCGGCGATGCGCAGATCCGCAGCGAGCGCGAGGCCGAGGCCGCCACCCACGGCCGCGCCCTGGATTGCAGCCACGATCGGCTTGCGGGTCGCGAACATGCGCACGGCTTCGTCGTAGAGGTGGCGGCCGCCCTCGGTGTCGAGCGGCCGACCACGAAAGTTTGCGCCCGCGCAGAAATGCTTGCCCTGCGAGCAGAGCACCGCGACGCGGCAGCTCGGCTCGCGATCGAGCGCTTCCAGCGCATCCGCAATCGACGCGACCAACGCTCGGTCGAAGTAGTTGTCCGGAGGGCGCGCAATCTCGAGCGTGGCCACGAAGTCCTGCTCCAGCTCGACCTGCACGTCGCCGTAGATCCCAAAGCTCGCCATGTGCTCACTCCCTCTCGTCGCGCGGGTACTGCACGAGCTGCCGCGCCATGATCAGGCGCTGGATCTGCCCCGTCCCCTCGACGATGTCCATCGCCTTGACGTCGCGGTAGAGCTTCTCGATCAAATGATCGCCGCGGCCGCCGACCAAGCCGAGCAGCTCCATCCCGAGCGCGGCCGCGTCCTGCGCCACGCCCGCGGCCACGGCCTTGCACATCGAAGCTTCGACGATGTTCGGTCGCTCCTGGTCAGCGAGCCAGCCTGCGCGCAAACACAAGAGACGCGCCATTCGCAACTTGCGCGCCATCTGCTCGAGCCGATCGCGCACGCGAGCCTTGCCCAGCATTCCGTGCTCGCGCGCGAAGCGCAGCGCCTCGTCGAGCGCAGCGCGTCCGATACCGACTGCGTTGGCGGCGATCCCGGGGCGGCCCGCATTGAACGTCCGCATCGCGCTCTTGAATCCCTCGCGACGCTCGTAGCGCGCTTCTCCACCGAGCAAGTTGTCCGCAGGCACGCGGCAGTCCTGCAAACTGAATGACGTCGACTCGTAGGCCTTGAGCCCCATCTTCTTCTCGATCTTGAACGGGCCGAGCCCGGGTGTGGCCTGCTCGACGAAAAACGCGCGCTGCGCCGCGCGGCCGCCACTCGGGTCGAGCGTCGCTTGCACCAAGATCCAGTCGGCCCGGCTCGCGTTGCCGATGAAACATTTGGCGCCGCTCAGCACATAGTGCTTGCCATCCTTGCGCGCGGCGGTGCGGATCGCGGCCACGTCCGAGCCGCCGCCCGGCTCAGTCATGGCGAACGACGCCCAGCGCGGACGGTCCGGCGAGAGAAACGGCCCGAGGAACCGCTGTTTCTGTTCCTCTGTGCCGAGCGAAAGCACGTTGAGCTCGGGCAGCCCGGGGCCGGGGTTGGCCACTCCGACGCCGCGATCCCAGTACGCGAATTCCTCGGCCAGCAACAGCCCGAGCACGGTGCTCCGCTCTCCGCGAGCGCCGCGCGGGTTAGCGACGCCAGCACCCGCCCAACGCGTGCGACCCTCGCCGCGCGCGAGACAGCGCTGGAAGTAGGGGTGGTCGACCGGGATGGGCCTGCTCAAACGATCGGCCTCGAGACCGACCGGACGCACCTCGCGCTCGCCCAGCTCGCGGGCGCGCAGCAGCCGCTGTCGGGTGGCCGCGTCGATCGCGAGCTCCATCAGCTTTGCCCCAGCGCGGAAAGCTCGACCGGCGGCACGCCCGAGCACAGGAGCGCACCCGCCTGCTCGCGTGCCGCATCGACGCCGCCCAGCAACAACCCGAGCGCACGCGCTTCGCGCATGTGCTTCTCGACCGGGTGGTCCTGCATGAACCCATGACCGCCGAGGATTTGCACCGCAGCCGGCCCGACGAGCCGCGAGGCCTCCACCGCCTCGACGAACGCGCTCGCGGCCTCGCCGGCGCACGGGAGACCACGCTCGGCGCGAAACGCGGCATCGTGCAGGAGCAAGCGAGCGCCCTCGACCGCAGCGTGCATGTCCGTGATCAAGAACGCGAGCGCCTGGTGATGGGCGATGGGCTTGCCGAAGGCCACGCGCTCGAGCGCATACCTTCGCGAGTAGTCGGCGGCTTCGCGCAGCACCCCGATGAGGAGCGACGCCACGTATAGGCGCGCCCTCGCCAGCGCGCGTTGCGCGCCTTCTTCGCCGGACAAACGCGCGGCGATCTTGGCGCGCCGAAGACTGAGACAGCATCCACCGCTGGCGCGAAGGCCTGCGCCGTTCACGGGCTCGCTCGAGATGCCGTCGCTGATCACGAGGGCACCGCCCTGCTGCAGAACCACCAGCAAGTCCACCCGCTCGGCCGGGATCCACGCGATCTCGCAGCTGAGCGTGTCGCCCGAGACTTCGAGCGCGGCGTCGTCGGAAACGATCAGCGCCGCGCGTGTGCCCTGGACATCGAGCAACGGGAGCGCCAGCTCTCTGACCGCAGGCTCGCCGCCGAGCTCGAGCAGCGGGTAGAGCGCGTGACCGAGGCGATCGAGCGCCAGCGCGGCGCCCGGGTCAGCAGCCCCAAGCTCTTCGTTGACCAGCACACGTGCAAGCGGACCGAGGCCCGCTCCATCGAGCGCCACGGGCAGCTCGAGCCCGCCGAGCCCGATGCTCGCGTAGGTCGCGTGCACCTCGGCGTCGACAGCACGCGCGGCCTCTGCGCTACGCATTCTCGGCGTGAGCTGCTCGGCGCCGAAGCTGCGCGCCGTCCGCACCAGCATCGCGAGCTCGTCAGGTAGCTCGAAATCGAACACGAGGCAGCAACACCCTTCCCGAAGACGTGAGCATCCTCGGTCCTTTCAGGCATCCGATCAAGCTGCACCCAACGCAGGAGTCGCTGGCATCCGCTGCGCGAGTCGACGATAGTCCGTGGCATGACCACCCCGCGCGCAGCGCCCTTTGGCTCATGGAGGTCACCGATCACGGCCGAGCTGATCGTGCGCGGCGCCAAGCGCCTGGGCGACGTCGTGCTCGACGGCGCGAGCACCTGGCTCACGGAGTCGCGGCCCGCGCAGCGCGGCTGCTCGGTGCTGGTGCTGATCGAGGGCGACGCGGAACGGGACCTCACGACTGAGCCGTTCGATGCGCGCACGCGCGTGCACGAGTACGGCGGTGGCTCGCTCGCAGCGGCCCAGGGCGTGGCCTACGTGTCGAATGCAGCCGATGGTCGCGTGTACTGCGTGACGCCGGGCACTGCGCCAAAGCCGGTCACGCCGCCGGCTGCGTTGCGATATGCAGCCTTGACGGTCGATTCGCCGCGGCACCGGCTGATCGCGGTGGTGGAAGACCACACGCGCGAAGGCATGGAGCCGGAGAACCGCCTCGTCAGTCTGCCGCTCGACGCTGCGGGCACGTCGATCGTGCTCGCCTCCGGCGCCGACTTCTACGCAGCACCGCGCTTGTCTCCGGACGGAAGCCAGCTTGCGTATCTGCAATGGCACCATCCGAACATGCCGTGGGACGGAACCGAGCTGTGGGTCGCGACGCTCGACACGAGTGGCTCTGTGCAGGCGACGCGACGTGTCGCCGGCGGCCCCACGGAGTCGATCTTCCAGCCCGAGTGGGGCGCGAACGGAGCCCTCTATTTCGTGTCGGACGCGAGCGGCTACTGGAACCTGTGGCGCGCGGCTGCCGGCACGACAC
>JBIOJD010000291.1:0-5391 GCA_044450485.1 Polyangiales bacterium
GGCATCGGCCGCATAGCGTCGCAACGCATCGCGATCGCGCACGTCGACCACGTGGGTCGTCACCCGGCCCGCGCCAGCGCAAAGCTCGGCAGTCTCGCGCAAGCCGACCTCGTTCACGTCGGCGAGCGCGACCGCCGCGCCCCGCTGACACAGCTTCTGCGCCAATGCGCGGCCGATGCCCGAGGCCGCGCCTGTCACGGCCACCACTTTGTTTGCGAGCTGGGTCACGGTGCTTTGCTCCTCGGACCTTCGGACAACCCCTGCAGACCACGGGCGACCAGGCCCGAGGCCAGCGCGGCGAGCGTTTCCGCGCTCACCTCCGGGTGTTCCTTCCACCACATCGCGAGCGCTTCGAACGCGCCGTTGATCGCTTGCGCGCAGGCTTCGAGCAGCATCGGGTCCGCCTGATTGCCGCTCTCTGGCGCGTCCCGCGCGAGCAGGTTCGCGACCGCCTTTCTGTGGAAGCGGCGCGTCGCGGCGAGCTCTGCGTTCACGGGTGCCGCATCGGCGATGAGCAACCGGTCCCAAGCCTCGCGGCGCTCTTCGGCAAAGCGGAAGAACGCGAGCGCGCCGGCGTAGAGCCTGGCCTCGGGCTCTGCCTCGCGAATCACCGCCTGCTCGACTGCGGCCGCGAGCTCGGCGGCTTCGACTGCGACGACCTCTCCGAACAGCGCTTCCTTGGACCCGATCAGGTCGTAGATCACGGGCTTCGACACGCCCACGCGGCGGGCCAGCTCGTCCATCGACGCATCGACGAAGCCGCGCTCCACGAACAGCTCGCCTGCCACCGCCAAGACCTGGCGCTTGCGTAGCTCACGCGGGACGCGACCATGAGTGAATTCAGCGACTTGCGCGCTCACTCGGTCGGTTTCTTTCGCGGAATTGCGCTCGGTCATTTCATTGCTACTCATAGTAGGTTACTCTGAGTAGGTCAAGGCCTCCAAGGCCCGCAAGAAGGAGAGCTTTCCGATGTCGAATCCCGCACCAAGCTCCGCGACCACCTCCCAAGCTCACGAGCGCGATCGTGGACTGCGCGCGATCGGGGCGGTGCCGCACCATCGCGTGATCGTGCTCGGCGCGGGCTTCGGTGGGCTCGGCATGGCGATTCGCTTGCTCCAAGAGGGCGAGCGCGACTTCGTCGTGCTCGAGAAGGCCAGCGACGTCGGCGGCACCTGGCGCGACAACACCTATCCGGGCTGTCAGTGCGACGTCGCGTCCAACCTCTATTCGTTCTCTTTCGCGCCCAACCCCGACTGGACGCGCACCTACGCCTGGCAAGGCGAGATTCTCGACTACCTGAGAGCGTGCACCGACCGTTTTGGCGTGCGGCCGTTCATCCGCTTCGACCACCAGCTACTCGAAGCGCGTTGGAACGAGGCCCAGCAACGCTGGCTCGTGCGCACGAACCACGGCGACCTCAGCGCGGACTTCCTGGTCTCGGGCCACGGCGGTTTGAGCGCCCCTTCGGTGCCGGAGATCCCAGGCCTGTCGCGCTTCGAGGGGACGACGTTTCATTCGGCCGAGTGGCGCCATGATCACTCTGTCGAGGGTGAGCGCGTTGCGGTCGTCGGCACCGGCGCGTCGGCGATTCAGGTCGTGCCGTCGATTCAGCCCAAGGTGAAGAAGCTCACGCTGTTCCAGCGCACGCCGGCCTTCATCGTGCCGCGCATGGATGCTCCGTTCACGCAGCGGCAGCGCTGGTCGTTTCGCCACATGCCGTTCACGCAAGGGCTCGACCGGCTGCGCATCTACCTGCTGAGCGAGCTCACGGTGATCGGCATGCGCGACCCGAAGCTGATGCAGCGGGGCGAGACCTTCACCAAGCGCCATCTCATGGAGCAGGTACGGGACCCCGAGCTGCGCAAGAAGTTGACGCCCAACTACGCGCTCGGCTGCAAGCGCATCCTGCGCTCGGACGACTATTACCCTGCGCTGACGCAGCCCAACGTCGAGGTGGTCAGCGAGGGCATCCGCGAGGTCGACGAAGGCGCCGTGATCACGAGCGACGGCACGCGCCACGAGGTCGACACCATCATCTTGTGCACGGGCTTCAAGGTCACCGATCACCCGATCCTCGAGCGCTACATAGGGCGCGATGGGCGTTCGCTCGGGGAGCACTCGCGGCAAGGGATGACCGCGTACCTGGGTACCACGGCGCCGAGCTTCCCTAACATGTTCGTGCTGTCGGGCCAGTACACCGCGCAGGGCCACACCTCGGCCGTGTACATGCTCGAGTCGCAGTTCACCTACGTCCTCGACGCGCTCCGCGTGATGAAGGAGCGCGACGCTGCGACCTTCGAGGTCAAGCGCGAAGTCGCAGACGCGTTCGACGCCGAGATGCAGGGCGCGCTCGAGGGCACGGTGTGGAACTCGGGTTGCGCGTCCTGGTACCTCGACGCCAGCGGGCGCAACACCACCATCTGGCCGATGTTCACCTGGCGCTACCGCAAACGCACGCGCCACTTCGACGTCGCCTCCTACGACTTCCAACCCCGCGCCCAACCCTCCGCCGAGCCTCGAGAAGCCGCCACCGCCGCGGAGTGAGGTCAGTCGCCGCGGTCGAAATCGACCCACACGCGCTTGCGGTCGTGCCCGAGGCGTCCCCCGCACAGCTTGAGCGCGCGCCGCAGTGCCGCGTTGGTCTCGGCCGTCTCGGGCGAGCGCGCGGGTCGCGTCCGGGTCGCGGTGGGGAGCTCGCAGCAGAAGCGAATGCGGCTCGGATCTTCGGGCACTGGCTGGCTCGTCCGCAGTGCGAGCGTCGAGCCGGTGGGCACGCGCCCGAGCGCATAGAGCGAGACCAGCAGGATGACCTGCTCGAGCTGCGGCAGCGGCACGACCAGCTCCGGCAAGCCGGGCGCCAGGTCGAGCTCGAGGCGTACGTTCTGGGCCAGGTGACGCAAGAGCGGCGCCATGGCCGCGATGGTCGCGTTGAGCGCCAGCGCCTCCCGCCCACGCTTGCGCGGTCGCCCGAGCAACCGCAGGCCCGAGGTCAGCATCGCGGCACGCCACGCGGCCGCCTGCAAGCCTTCGAGGTGCTGTGCCAGCTCCGCCGAGTCGCCCACGCGCCGGCGCAGCACGAATACGTAGTTGAGCGCCGCGGCGAGCTGGTTGTTGATGTCGTGCGCGAGCCCGGCCGAGAGCCGCCCGAGCGATTCGAGCGCGGCCGCCGCGTGCTCTTGGGGTGCGAGCCCCAGCGTGATGCAGACGTGAGCTTGCTCGCTGATCCGGCTGCCGAGTGGCGTGAGCTTGGCGCGCACCGCGCGCCCGTCGCCGAGTAACAGCACGAGCGTGCATGGCCCGCCGCGCGCCCGCTCGAGCGCGCCGCCCAAGAGCGCGTCCGTGCGGTCGCCTTGGAACAAGTGTCTTTGCAGGTCGTCGGCGAGCAGCTCGTCGAGCCTCACGCCGAACAGGGTCGCCGCCGCTTCGTTCGCGAAGCAGATGCGGTCGAAGCCATCCACGATCAGCAGCGGCTCGCCGCTGCATTGCAGCGCCGCGTCGAGCAGCGCTGCGTCCGTTCCGACGCGCGCGATCGGCTTGCGCGCGCGAACCACGACCGTACGCGCAATGCCCGTCCCCCGCGCCGTAGTCTTTTCGCCCGCCGGTGTCCCGACGGAATTAGGTGTCCCCACGCTGCTACCCTCCCCGTGCTCGCTGTATATCCGGTCGTCGCTGCGAACGCAAAAGGGATTTTCTTCGCGCGCGGGGGGCCTCCAAGTCAGCGCAGGGTGAAGCGTTGCAGCAGAGGCTCGTCGCGCACGGCCGAGGGTGTCGAGGCCAGCCGAACCTGGCTATCGGCACCGATGTTTTCCGCGATGCCCAGCTCGATTTGGGGATCCGAGCCACTCGATACCGCCAGAATTAACAGATCGAGTCGCTTTGTTTCGTCGAGCTGGGCCACCCGCGCGAAACGCACCGAAACCTCGCCTTGCAGTCGAGCTAGCCGGCGCCGTTCGAAGGACAGCGCGGGGCCTTGATGCAGTGTGACGATCTCGGGATGGGCGTAGCCCACCAGATCGGGCTTGCCGTCCTGGTCCACGTCCACGATCTGGATCTCTCGTAGGTCGGCGCCAGCCGACAGCTCGCGCGGCTCGGGGCTCGCACCTTCGGCGGCGAGCAAGACCCAAAGTCGCTCACCCGCGAGCACGACATCCGCGTGACCATCCCCGTCGAGGTCACCTGCCACGGCTTCACGCACGCCCTTCAGCTCGAAGCTCGCTGGCTCGGCGTGACCGGGCACCCCGTGTCCGGACAGCCACAGGCGCACCCGGTTCTCGCGTGCGCTCACGACCGCGACATCGTCGAGACCATCGCGGTCGAGGTCCGCCACCGCGAGCGCGCTCGCGCCGACTCCGGCCGGAAGTTGCGCGAAGCGCAGCGGTGAGGGCCCGCCGTGCAGGAGCCACAGCTCGTTCGGCCGCGCAGTGTGTGTATCGCGCAGCTCGAGCAGAGCGAGATCTTGCCCGCGTGCGGCGTCGAACGTGGCCGCGGCGACGCCGCCGGGAGAGAGATCGAGCAGGCGTGTCGACGCTGCAAACCCACCCTCCGGACGCTGGCGCAACAGGTGAAGCGCGCCGCCGGTCGGAGCGCCGGTGCGGTCCACGAACAGCACCGGCGCGAGCAAGTCCGTGAGACCGTCCCCGTCGATGTCACCCGCTTGCACCGCCGCCGCTCGCGCGCTCTCGGATGGGCCGTCGCTCGGGGCGCGCAGCACCGCGACCCGGCGCGGTGCCAATCGCTCGCCGTCGCGCTCGATCGAAAGCAACTGCACGCTCGGGCCGCAGTGAAGCGCCCACAGCGGCAGCGCGTTGCGCGCGAGCCGCACGGCCGAGAGCGCGGGCGCGCCTTCTTCGCGCGGGCACAGCGGGTAGAGCGCCGCCTCGATCACCCGCTCTTTGGGCTTCTCAGGCTCGGCAGCGGCTTTGCCGGGCTCGGTTTGCTGCGATTCGCATGCGCAGGGCGCAGCCGGTGCGGGCGCAGGTTGGGGTTGCGGTTCGGGCCGAACGACCCAGCTCGCAGGCAGTCTGCCGCTGAACAGGCCGACGCTGAGCAGCAGGCCCCATGCGGCGAGCAGTCCGAGCAGCAGGCGCGCCGTAATCATCTGCCCCTCATCGAACGCAGCTCCGCGGCTCGAGGTGGCCGAGCAGCTCGCGCGTGAACCACGCCGAGCTGCGCGCCCGCTCCTCTGCGCTGCTCATGTGATAGCGATAGAATGCGATCCGCACGGCGCTCGGCGCGGCTGGCAAGCGCGTTGCGAACAGCGGTTGCACCGCGGAGGGATCCCGGCACAAGAGGTCGAGCAGTCGGTCTACGTACCTCGGCATGCCTCGACCGAACGAGAGCCCGTAGAACCAAAGGCGAAAGTCGACGCGCGGCTGATGCGGTGCGACGTAC
>JBIOJD010000292.1:0-5374 GCA_044450485.1 Polyangiales bacterium
AGCGCTCGAGGCCGCAGCGCGGGATCGAGTCGTGATCGTCATCGCGCACCGTCTGTCCACCGTGCGGGGCGCTGCGCAGATCCTATTCGTGAAGGACGGCCGGATCGCCGAGCGCGGCACCCACCGCGCGCTGATGGCCGACCCGAACGGAGCCTACCGGCAATTCGTTCAGCTCCAGACGGGTTGATACCGGGGAGGGCACGCAAAGCGCCGCGACCAAATCTCGCGACAGCGCCACGGCGCGCGCCTATAATTAGTCCATGCGACAGCTCAAGAAGTTTCTCTGTCCGACCGACTTCTCCGAGACCGCGCTCGAAGCGCTGCGCTACGCGGTCGACCTCGCCCGCAGCCAGGGCGCCGAGATCGAGCTCTTGCACGTGCACCACGTCCCGCTGCACGGCGCGGACGTGAAGGCCCCCAAGACGGTGGATGATCTGCCCCCGGCGCTGCGCAAGGATCTCGAGAGGCGGCTCGCGCTGCAGCAAGAGCAGCTCGATCTCACGGGTGTCACGCTGCACGCGAGCCTCGCGGTCGGCGTCCCCCACGAGGCGATCGTCGCGGCCGCCAAGCGCGTCGGCGCGGACCTGATCGTGATGGGCACCGAAGGGCACTCCGGGCTCGCGCGCATGCTGATCGGCAGCGTGACCGACCGTGTGCTACGGACCTCGGACCGCGCGGTACTGACCGTTCGGCGGAAGTAGTTGAGGAACAATCTCGCCATCGCCGGCTCGGCGCTTATGTGCTGACCTGTACAAGCTCGGGAGAGACGACCCATGGCCGCCATCAAGAAGATTCTCGCGCCGACGGACTTCTCGGAGCTGTCGCTCAAGGCGCTCGACGAAGCGGTGGACCTCGGCAAGCTGCTCGGCGCCGAGGTTCACGTCCTGCACGTGTGCCCGCTGCTGATGTACGCGCTCGCGCCCGACGTCGTGCCTGACGACCCTGAGTTCGAGCGACGGCTGAAGGAAAGGCTCGCCGCCCGGCTCGAGGAAACGGCCCAGCGTTTGCGCGCGCGGGGCGCGAACGTCCACACGCTGCTCGTCGACGGCAACCCGGGTCGCGAGATCGCCGAGGTCGCGGCCGAGCGGGGCTTCGACATGGTGGTGATGGGCACCCACGGCCGCACCGGCTTCTCGCGCTTCACGCTCGGCAGCGTCGCAGAGCGCACCGTCCGAGGCTCCCGCGTCCCGGTCCTGACCCTGCGCAGCCAATGACGAGGGGCGGCACGCGCCGCCCCTCCCCCGCGAAGTGAATTCGCGGGGGGCCCTCCCCACGCTTCGCTCTAGCTTCGCTCCCCTCTCGCGGCGAAGCCGCGATTCACCCCTCGTAGGAAGCCGGAGCTTACGACACTAGGGTCAGGTCTTTTCGGGGGCGGGTACCGTGAGCACGGGGCATTTGGATAGGCGCACCACGCGCTCGGCGACGCTGCCGAGCATGAGGCGTGGCAGCCCGGTCCTGCCGTGAGTGCCCATCACCACCAGATCCGCCTTCGCCGACCTGTCGACGATCTCGCGGAACGCCACCCCGTCGACCTGCTCCGCGACGACGTCGATACCCGCCTGCTTGGCGGCTTCGATCTGCTTGGCGAGCTGCTGGTCGACGCCCTTGCGAAGCTCCTCCAAGAAGCCCGGCGTTGCCGCAACCATGGCCATGCCCTCTTCCCAGCCGACGTATTGGGGAAGCTGAAACACGTGCAGCAGCTGCACGCGTGCACCGAGGCGCTTCGCGAGCTCGATGGCCATGCCCACGGAGGCCGTGGAACATTCGGAGAAGTCGGTGGGACAGAGAATGGTCTTGATCGTGGGCATGGGTTGGCTCGGCAAAAGGGTTTCGGAGAGCGCCGCTCGCTTCAGGGGCGCATCGTCCCAGATGCAAGCCGGGCGCGCAACGCGCGGCTCACAGCATGCGCCGCATGCGGTAGAACACCTCTTCGAGAATTCGCGGTCCGAGCGGGCGGAAGCGCCAAGCATGCGCGTCCACGCGCACCGACGCGTCCATGTCCCGCTGCATGCGTGCCTCGAGCCGGCCCGCCACGGCCTCATCCTCGACCGCGACGTTGATCTCGAGGTTGTACGCCCACGAGCGGTAGTCGAGGTTGTGCGTGCCGACCGTGCACCACCGGCCGTCGACGGCCGCGGTCTTGGCGTGCAAGATGCTCTGGCTCCACTCGTAGAGCTCGATGCCGCGCGCGAGCATCGTGCCGTAGAGCCGGTGTGTGGCGTAGGTGACCGCCGGCACGTCGCTCTCGACCGGCAAGAGCACGCGGACCTTCACGCCTCTGCGCACCGCGTCGGCGAGCGCTCGGCGCACGCGCTGGCTCGGGATGAAGTAGCTGTTCGTGATCAAGATGCGCTCGCGCGCAGTGCGAATGCGGTGCAGATAGGCTTGCTCGATCAGGCGGCGGTGCTCGCGCAGGTCGTTGGTCAGCACGCGCACGCGGCTCTCACCCTTGGGCTCGTCGCTGCCGAGCGGGTCTGCCAGCGCTCGGTCTCGCAGCGCACCCGAAAAGGCTTGCAGGAAAATCGCCCGCATGGCCCGCACGATCGGTCCCTCGAGCTCGATCGCGTCGTCGCGGAAGCCCTGTCCGCCCGCGGAGGTAGGCGCCCACGGGTCCGCGAAATTGACCCCACCGGTGAAGCCGACGCGCCCGTCGCAGAGCAGCAGCTTGCGGTGATCCCGGCGATTGAGCCCGGCAAAGCTCACTGACGAGGGCCAGAGCCGAACCGGATTGAACTCCTGCACGTCGCAGCCCGCGCCGCGCATGTGCTCGAACATCCTTCGGTCGGCTTCGAAGCTGCCGACCGAATCGTAGCTCACGCACACCCGGATGCCCTGCCGCGCTTTTTCCTCCAGGGCCGCGGCGAATTTGCGTCCAGTTTTGTCGGAGCCGAACCAGTACATCTCGAGCAGCACCTCGCGCTCGGCCCCCTCGATCGCACGCAACATGGCGTGGAAACATGCCTCACCGTCGTGCAGGAGGTCCACGCGATTGCCCGGAAGCATGGAGGTCTGCATGATGATTCAGAAGGCCAGCGGCAACCGGTGAGAAGCGCTCGCCGCGCCGCCCTTCCGTGCTTATACTTCGACCCAGCGCTCGATCGCAGCAACGAGCGCGAGAAAAGCCTTGCCCGTTTCCCTGCGCGTGATCACGTACAACATCCGCAAGGGCAAGGGCTCGAACGGTCGCTCTGCGATCGAAATGACCGCGCTCGGCGCCGCGCTCGCATCCCACGATGCGGATCTGGTGCTTTGCCAAGAGGTGTTCCATTCGGCCCGCAACGGCGCATGGCAGAGCAGCCACCTGGCCGAAGCCATGGGCCTCGAGAGCTACTACGGCGCCAACAAGTTCCGTTCGATCGGACACCACGGGAACACCACACTCACGCGGCTCAAGGTCGAGCGCTTCGTGAACCACGACATCTCGACCAACCGCATCGAGCGCCGCGGCGCGCTCTACGTGCGGCTCGACCTCGGCGGCGCGCCGCTGCACGTGTGGAACGTGCACCTCGGCCTCAACGGCTGGCAGCGGCTCAGTCAGGTGAAGCGCATCGCCTCGACGCTCGCGGAGCTCGTGAAGCCGGGTGAGGCGGTGCTGCTGGCCGGCGACTTCAACGATTGGCGTCGCGAGCTCGACAAGGTCGTCGTCGACGAGCTGGGCTTTTGCAACGCGTTCGCGAATGGCGGTCCCGAAGCAGCGCGCACGTGGCACGCGAAGAGGCCGGTGTTCGCGCTCGATCGCATCTACGTGCGCGACGCCGAGATCGCGCTCGCCAAACGTCTCGAGGGCGCGCCCTGGTCGGAGCTCTCGGACCACTTACCGCTGCTCGCCGAGCTGCGGATCTGACCTCTCAGTACGCGCCAGGCGTCGGACAGTTGCTCGGCTTCATCTCGCAGGTGCGACTCTGCTCGGTGCCGTCGACGCTGATGAAAGTGCGCGCGTTCACGCGCTCGGGCACCTCGAACTTGTCTTGGACGTTGCGGGTGCCGCCGAACAGGCCATGCAGGCGCACGGTCTTGAAGTCCGAGCTCAGCTCCATGGTCGGGCCCGGCTGATCCCACTGATCGTCGACGTTCGTGGTCCCGGTAGCGAGCCCGGCTTGCCCGCACAGGCCTAGCGCGCCTGTGTTCGAGCACATGATCGTGCCCTGAGTGCCGTACTCGAGACAACCGGGGCCGCTACCCTTCGCGACCTGCTGGTTGTCCGGCGTCCAATTGTTCGTGCCATGGTTCGCGCCGTACGGGCATGCGCCGGGCACGGCCTGGTTCGGAAAGCCCGCGGCAGCCCCGGACACATTCAGACTGAGCGTGCCCGAGTTGAGCAAGCAGCGGTTGCTGGAGGAGCCGGGCACGCAGGTGCCAGGCGACGCGCCGGTGCACGAGCTCGACGTGCCGACCATGTTGGTCACGACCTTCGCCGTATTGCCGAGCGCGCTGATGTTCTGTGTGAACATGATCGGATAGCGCATGTACGCGACGCCGCCCGAGCCCGCGACTGGCCCGGTGGCGCCGGCGGCGAAGCCGACGATCAACGTGCCGCCGGTCTGCGGGTACGTGCCGTCGCCCAAGCCGAGCGTCGTGCCCGTGAGCTGCACGTTGCCGGTCGTGTTGTACGTGATGTAGACCGTGTCGCAGGCGATCTTGCAGGTCATCGGGTTGCAGCGGATGTCGCTCGAGCCCTCGCACTGTTCGCCGTTGGCTGCGTCGACGACGCCGTCGCCACAGTAGCTGGTCGCGCCCGCCGCGTTCTTGCAGCTGCTGTTGCACACGGTGCAGCCCTTGGAGCCGTATGGGCAGCTCTCGGTCACGGCATTGCCGTCGTCGCACTGCTCGCCCGCGCCCGCGCTGCTGTCGACCGTGCCGTCGCCGCAGTAACTGGTCGCGCCGGCCGCGTTTTGACAGCTCCCGTTACAGACCGTGCAGCTCTTCAGCCCGTACGCACACGCCTCGGTCGTGGTGTTGCCGTCGTCGCACTGCTCGCCGTGGCCCGTGTCGGTGGAGCTGTCCCCGCAGTAGCTGGTCGCGCCCGCCGCGTTCTGGCAGGTGCTGTTGCAGACCTGGCAGCTCTTCGAGCCGTACATGCACGCCTCGGTCACCGCGTTGCCGTCGTCGCATTGCTCGCCGTGGCCGGTGTCGATGGCGCTATCGCCGCAGTAGCTGGTCGCGCCCGCAACGCTGTGGCACAGCGAATCGCATACCGTGCACATCTTGAGGTTGTAGGTGCAGACCTCGGTCATGGCGTTTCCGTCGTCGCAGGTTTCGCCTGCGGTGCTCTGCACTGCGCTGTCGCCGCAACTGCGCTTGATGCGGCAGTTGTTGCTGCAGTAGTCGGTGTCGGTGGTGTTGCCGTCGTCGCAAGCCTCGACGCCGACGACCA
>JBIOJD010000293.1:0-5371 GCA_044450485.1 Polyangiales bacterium
GGTCTGTCGCTGCGTGCGATCCATGCGCATGTCGAGCGGCCCCTCGGCCGAGAACGAAAACCCGCGCTCGGCAATGTCGAGCTGCGGCGAGCTCACACCGAGGTCGGCCACCAAGCCATCGACGCGCTCGGCGCCGTGGCGTCGCAGGATCGGCCCGAGCTCGGCGTAGTCGCCGTGCACGACCACCGCGCGCGCGCCGTACGCGGAAAGCGCCTGCCGGGCTGCGGTGACGGCGGCTTCGTCGCGATCGATCGCCACGACCCGTCCATCGGGCGCGCTGGCATCGAGGATCGCACGGCTGTGCCCACCGAGGCCGACCGTCGCATCCGCATACAGCCCGCCCGAACGTGGCCGCAACGCTGCGAGCGTCTCGGTCACCATCACCGATTCATGCGCGTACCCGTGCATCACAACCCCAGCTCGGCCAGGCGCTTGACCAGCGCTTGGCGCTTTTCGGGATCGCTGAGAACCGCATCGCGCAAGCCTTCGTAGCGGCCCTTGTCCCAGAGCTCGATGTGGTCGCCCATGCCGGCCCAGATCGCCTCGCGCCGCAGCCCTGCGTGCGCGCGGAGCGTCGCGGGAATCAGCAGCCGCCCCAGCTTGTCGATCTCGCTATCCACGGCGCCGGACACGTAGATGCGGCGCAGCATCGCCACCGATTCGTCGAACTTCGAGAACTTCGCGAGGCGCTCTTCGAGCTCGAGCCACTGCTTCCACGGATGTGCGACCACGCACGGGTCGATGCCGCTGGTGATGACCACGCGGCAGTCGCCGCTGGCGGCGAGCACATCGCGAAAACGTGACGGCAGGGACGTCCGACCCTTACCGTCTATCGCGTGCTCATACCGTCCGCGAAACACACGCGCTCCCCTGCCCAGGGTTAGGCACTAGTTGCCACTTTCTACCACTGCGCTCCGAAGCTACGGGGATCCCGGCCCGGGTGTCAACTTCTTTCCCGACTCAACTCGCTGAGATTTCAGCTACTTGCGTCAGTCGAGCGGTCACCGAGGTGGGTCCAAGCGCACCTTGCGGAGCGCGACGGCAGTCCCGTAGACTTTCTCTGTGTTAACGGCCCGTTAGGAACGCTGCGTGCAACTCGACTTCCAGGCGCGCGAGCTGACCGTCAAGCTCGTGTATTACGGGCCGGCGCTCAGCGGCAAGACCACGAATCTCCAGGCGATCCATCGCCTCATGAGCCCCGAGGGCCGCGGCCGGCTGATGACCCTCGAGACGCGGGACGACCGCACGCTGTTCTTCGACCTGCTGCCGCTGAGCTTCAGCACCGCGTCCGGGCTCACCGTGCGGATCAAGCTCTTCACCGTGCCCGGGCAGGTCATCCACAACTCGACGCGCAAGCTCGTCTTGCAGGGCGCCGACGGGGTGGCCTTCATCGCGGACTCGCAGAGCCAGGAGATCCGCGCCAATCAGGCTTCGTTCAAGGACCTGCGGCGCAACCTGCGCGAGAACGGGCTCGACCCGGGCAAGATGCCGCTGGTCATCCAGTACAACAAGCGCGACCTGCCGAACATCCGGAGCGAGGAAGACATCAAGCGGATGTCCGCGATGGGCAAGGAGCCCACGTTCCTCGCGACCGCAACCCACGGCTCGGGGGTGGCCGACACGTTCCTGGGGCTGGTCGCCGCCACCTGGGAGCGTCTCGAAGCCGAGCACCACCTCAAGGATCGTTTTGGCCTCGATCACAGCGAAGTGGTCAAGGACCTCGCCAAGCGCTTCGGCCAGAGCGAGACCGCGTCGGTATGAACGACCCGAACACCGCGGACTTGCACCATGGCGAGATAGCGAATCTCGAAGACCTGATCGACCGCGACTCGCTGCGCGAAGTGTGCCGCTCGTTCTTCGACCTGTTCGGCCTGTCGATCCGCGTGTTCTCCACCCGCGGCGCGCTGCTCGCGAACGTGCACGAGGAACGCAGCATCTGCCGCTACATGAACGCGCTGCCCGAAGGTCGGCGCGCGTGCGCCTCGACCGTGGGCCAGGTCCAGATCCTGGTGCCCAAGGATGGCACCATCGTGCATCCGTGCTTCACGGGCGCCGTCTACCACGTGGTGCCGATCGTGTACGACGACCGCCAGCTCGGGCGCATCGTGCTCGGGCCCTTCTTGCCGGCCGAGCTCAGGGAACCACCCGCCTCGCTGCTCCAGGTCGACCCGAACCTGGACCCCGAACGCGCCAAGCTGGCGCTCAGCGACATGCCGAGGGTGCGACCCGAAACCGCGGAGCGCATCGCGCGCCACCTGCGCGGGGTGCTCGATTTGATCTTGTTCTCTGGGCACCGCGCGCACCTGACCAGCGCGATGCACTTGGCCACCGTGCGCGAGAATTACCGCGATCTGGCAGAGAAGAACTCGCGGCTCCAGGAGGCCTACGATCGGCTCAAGGAGCTCGACCGGCTGAAGAGCAACTTCCTGGCCACGGTCAGCCACGAGCTGCGCACGCCGCTGACCTCGATCATCGGCTACTCGGAAATGCTGCAGGCTGGCATCGCGGGAGAGCTCAACGACGAGCAGAGCAACTTCGTCGAGACCATCCGAAGCAAGGGCGAGCTGCTGCTGTCGCTCATCACGAGCTTGCTCGATCTGAACAAGTTGGAGCGCGGACAGCTCACCATCGAGCCCGAGCTGGTCGACCCGCGCGCAGTGCTCGCGGAAGTCCAAGAAACGTACCGTCCGGAGGCCGAAAAGAAGCGCATCACGCTCGAGATCGTGTGCGCGGAGGACGTGCCCCAGCTCCACGCCGACCCGGTGCGGCTGCGGCAAATCCTGATCAATCTCGCCGGCAACGCGATCAAGTTCACGCCCGAGAACGGCCGGGTGAAGATGGCCGCGAGCGCGACCGAGATGACGCTCGAAGATACGGACGAAGAGGGCGGCGACCAGAGCTTCGGCGCGGCCTTGATGCTCGCGCCCGAGCCCGCCATCGAGTTCAGCGTGCAGGACACCGGCATCGGGATCGCACCCGACCAAGTCGGCAAGATCTTCGACGCCTTCTACCAAGTCGACGGCAGCTCGACCCGCGAGTACGGCGGCGCCGGGCTCGGGCTCGCGATCGCGAAGAATCTGGTCGAGGCGCACCACGGAACCATCCGCGTGGAAAGCACGCCGAGCCAGGGCAGCACGTTCTACGTCACGCTCCCGCAGACCCCGCCCGACGCGGATTGACGCCGATTGAGCCTCGCGTGTGGTGGGACTAGGCTTCCCGCGTGTCTGGTGAATTTGCGCGCATCGCGGAGATCAAGCGGCGCCTGGCGTACGCCGGCAGCGACGTGGAGCTGGGCATCGGTGACGACGCGGCGGTGATGACCAAGAGCGCGCACGGCCAAGCGCTGAGCGTGGACGCACAGGTCGAGGGGGTTCACTTTCGCCGCGACCTGCTCGCGCCGCAGGACATCGGCTATCGCGCGCTCACCGCTGCGCTGAGCGATCTGGCCGCCATCGGCGCGACGCCGCGCGCGGCGCTCTTGTCGCTGATCCTACCGGCTTCGCTCGACGACGGGACGCTCTACGCGATCATCGACGGCGTACGTGAAGCGCAGGCCGAGCACGCGTGTCCCGTGATCGGAGGCAACCTCGCGCGCGGTGCGGAGCTGTCGCTCACCACCACCGTCCTCGGCGACGCACCGGACGCTCCGCTCACGCGGGCGGGCGCAAGCGCAGGCGACGGCTTGTTCGTGACAGGAGAGCTGGGCGCCGCGGCCCTCGGCCTGCGTTTGCTGCTCGCGGATCGACCCGACCTCGACGCAGCCAGCGTGCGGCGCTGGCGTAGACCGCTTCCGCGGATCGCCGAGGGTGTGGCGCTGCGCGGCGTGGCGAGCGCGGCCATCGACGTCTCCGACGGTCTGCTCGCGGATCTCGGTCACCTCGCAGAGGCCTCGGGCGTGGGCTTCGACCTCGAGCTCGCGCGCTTGCCGTTGCCGCGAGGCCTCGTGTCCGTGTCGCGTACGCTCGGCATCGATCCGCTCGTCCTCGCGCTCAGCGGGGGCGAAGACTACGAGATCCTGTTCACGGCCAAGGGCGCCGCGCCGCCGGGCATCGGCACGCGCGTCGGGACCGCTACCCGACAACCGGGTCTGCGCCTGTTCGATGCCCAGGGTGCGCGGGTGACCCCGCCGCCCAGTATTGGGTTCGACCACTTTCCCCAATCTCCGAAGGCGTGATTTCTACGTTCTTCGCGTATTCTGCGCTTCCGCACGGGCCAGTGCTTTTTTCGGGGCGGTCCGTGCCCTATGAAGGAGCGCAGGAGAGTTTGGTGTGGATCCCAGGTCCGTGAAGGCATTGCTCGACGAAGTCGCCCGCGGCGAGACCTCGACCGAGGCCGCGCTCGAGCGGCTGCGCGACCTGCCGTTCAAGGACCTCGGATTCGCCTCGGTCGATCATCACCGCGCGCTGCGGGTCGGCATTCCGGAGGTGGTGTTCGGGCTCGGCAAGACGTTCGAGCAAATCGATGCGATCGTGAAGGAGCTGGCGCAGGCAGGCCACGACGTGCTCGTCACTCGCCTGCCGCCCGATGTCGGCGCACGCCTGCGCCAGAGCCTGCCCGAGCTGCGCTACGACGCGCTCTCGCGCACGGGCGTGCTGGCACGTGGCCCGATCGAGCACCGCGGCCGCGGACCGATCGCGATCGTCACGGGCGGCACCAGCGACATCCCGGTGGCCGAAGAAGCGGCGGTCACCGCCCAAACCTTGGGCAACGAGGTGTTGCGCGTATACGACGTCGGGGTCGCCGGGGTGCACCGCCTGCTCAGTCGCCGCGCGACGCTCGACGCCGCCAGCGTCGTGATCGTCGCAGCCGGCATGGAGGGCGCGCTCGCCAGCGTGGTCGGCGGGCTCGTGCGCAAGCCGGTGATCGCGGTGCCGACCTCGATCGGCTACGGCGCGAGCTTCGGCGGCCTCGCCGCGCTGCTCGCGATGCTCAACAGCTGCGCCTCGGGCGTCACGGTCGTCAACATCGACAACGGTTTCGGCGCGGCGTACGCCGCGACGCTGATCAATCGCATGCAGTAGCAGGCCAGAGCGCGAGCATGCCGCACGATCATCCGGACCACGACGAGCCAAGCCCACGGCCGCCGTTCTTGCCCAAGAAACGTGGGTCGGCGCACGCAGCTCCGGCGCAGATCGAGGCCTCGCCCGCCGCGCTCCACCCGCGACCGCTCGCGCGCGGCGCGGGTCACGGCAAGCTCTTGTTTCTCGACGCATTCAGCGGCATCGCGGGCGACATGCTGGTCGCAGGCCTGTGCGATCTCGGCGTGCCGCAGGATGTGCTCGAAGCGGCGCTGCGCTCGCTGCCGATCTCGGGCTACGAGCTGAGATTCGTGGCGCGGACGCGCAGCAGCATCCTGGCACGCGGGCTCGAC
>JBIOJD010000294.1:0-5345 GCA_044450485.1 Polyangiales bacterium
CGCGAGATCGAAGCCGAAGCCTTCGGTCACGAAGAACGAGCCGCCGAGCTCGAACGGCACGTTGATGCTCTGCACCGTGTGCACGTGCTGGCTGAGCAGGCTCGTGGCCTTGAGCACCGAAAACTGCATGGCCACTGGCTGGATGCCGACACCGCCCCATGCATCGAGGCCGAGCCGCTTCTTGTACTGCTGCACGTGCCCTCGCACGTAGATGGTCGGGTTGGCCGCCGCGACGACCGAGGCGCCCTTCGCGCCTGTGTCGAAGCCGCCCGTGAGCATGACGCCGAAGCTCAATGGCCAGAGCACGCGCGCGCCCATCACGAGCTGCGGCACGAGCAGTCCCGAGCTGCCGTCCGTCTTGGCACCGAGCCACGGCTGATAGCCGAAGTTGAGAGCGAGCTCGAAGCCGGTGGCCGAAGACTTCTTGGCGGTCGGCTCCGGCTCCTGCGGCTGCTCGGCCTGTGCCTCGATGTCGGCCTGCGCCGGAGCGTGGGTGTCCTTGGGCTTCTCGGCGGGCACCGCTTCGGCCGGCGGCTGCTCGGTCAGGGCGGGCACCGCGGCCACGACCGGCGGCGGCGGCTCGGGCGAGGGCGCGATCAGGGGCACCGCGGCCACGACCGGCGGCGGCGGCGCTTCGCTCATCTCGATCTTCACACGCCTCTGTCCACGCGGCGGCAGATCGATCAGCTCTTCGTAATCCGAATAGCCTTCTTTCTTGGCCGTGATCGTGAGGCTCCCCGATGACACGCGGGTAGGCCCACCGATCGGCAACAGCCCGATCGACTTGCCATTGACGAAGACCTCGGCCCCGTCGGGCGTACCGGTGACGGTCAGCGTCGCGATGTGCTTCTTGACCCGCTCCAGCGCCGCCTTCAGCTTCTTCTTGTTCTCGCGGATGAACGGATCCTTCGGCGACTTGAGCGCCTCCGAGAGGTGCTGCTCCGCCTCCGGCATCATGGTCATCGATTCCTCGGCCAAGCCGAGCTGCCCGGCCGCGCGCGGCGTGGGATAGATGACTTGCGCGGCTTTGTACTTCTCCATGGCGGGCAGCAGGTTCGACGCCGCTTGCAGCGCGACGCCTTCGTCGACCAGCAGCGCGGCCCGCTCCGCCGGCGTGCCCGTGGGCTGGCGGAGCTGGATCTCGAGGTCGAAGTGCCCCGCTGCCACGTCGAGCGACTGCTCGTAAGTATCGTATCCGTCTGCGCGTACGATGATCTTGTGCTTGCCGATCGGCACCCACAGCTCGCCGTGGCTGGGCGTCTGCGCCACGCCGTCGATCTCGATCTTGGCGTCTGCGGGGCTGAGCTTGAGGCCGAAACGCGCATACGCAGCCTTGAGCCGCTCGACCTCCGCGCGCACGGCGGAGATGCTCTTGGCGTCTTTCTTGGGGTCGGCGAACTTGACGTAGCTCTCGAACGATTCGAGCGCCTTGTCGGGGTGCCCCATCCCCTTGTAGCCGAGGCCCAGGCTGTAGAGCGTGTTGGCGTTCGGCTGCTTGCGGTACGAGGCGTCGAGTGACTGCACCGCCTCGCCGTACTTGCCAGCGGCCAGCGAGCGAACGCCCTGGTCGTAGAGATCCTGCGCGGATTGCGCCTCGACCCTGCTCGCGGCGCAGAGCAGCGAGACGGCGGCCAACGTGGCCCAAGTGGTGATGAAGCGTCGCATGAAGCGTTTCTCCCAAATGCGACGCGGTTGCGCAGCGCACGTCGCCGGGCCGAATTTTACGGTAGATCCCCTCGTTCGCACAACAAGGAACGCCCGGGGGCGAAGGCCATCGGCAAACCGGCGCGGCCGCGCGCCGCCGTCGACACGGGGGCGGCGCAAGACTACACCATCGGGGATGACCTTGCGTGTGCAGCTCGTTCCGAGGCTCGAGCTGATCGAGGCGGCCGAGTGGGATGCGCTCGCCGGTCAGGACGATCCCTTCATCGAGCACGCGTTTCTACTCGCGCTCGAGCAGAGTGGTTGCGTCGGCGGCGGCAGCGGCTGGCTACCGTCGCACGTGGCGGTGCGCGACGAAGGGCGACTGGTCGGGGCGCTGCCGCTCTACGTCAAGCTCCACAGTTACGGCGAGTACATCTTCGATTGGAGCTGGGCGTCGTCGGCCGAGCGGGCCGGGCTGCCGTACTATCCGAAGCTCGTCAGCATGGTGCCGTTCACACCGGCCACCGGCAAGCGCGTGCTGTGGGCGCACGATCGCGACCCGGGCCCGATCGTGGCCGCGCTGCTCGAGGGCGTGTTCGCCGCGCGCGACCAGGTGGCCGCGTCTTCGATGCACTTCTTGTTCGTGAGTGAGCAGGAGCGCGATCTGCTCTTGGCTCAGCGCGAGCTGATGCCGCGCGAGTCGATTCAATTCCACTGGCACAACGAAAACTTCGAGAGCTTCGACGACTACCTCGGGCGCTTTCGATCAGCGCTGCGCAAGCAGGTACGGCGCGAGCGCAAGCAGGTGGCCGAGAGCGGGCTCGAGCTGCGCGTGCTCGAGGGCCCGGAGCTCTCGGACACCGACTGGCGCGCGCTGTTCGCGTTCTACGTCGACACCTGCCGCAAGCGCGGCTCGGGACCGTACCTGACGCGGCGCTTCTTCGAGCTGATCCGCAAGAGCCACGCGCAACGCGTGGTCGCAGTGATCGCCTACCGTGCGGGCAAGCCCGTGGCCGGTACGTTCAACTTCCAGAAGGGCAAGAATCTGTACGGCCGTTACTGGGGCTGCAGTGAGGATCACCCTTCGCTGCACTTCGAGTGTTGCTACTACCGCTTGATCGAGCGCGCGATCGAGATGCGGCTAGAGCGCTTCGAGGCAGGCGCGCAGGGTGCCCACAAGCTGCGGCGTGGACTGCTGCCGACGATTATCCACAGCGTGCATCACATCGAGCACCCGGCGTTGCGACGTGCGCTCGAGGAATACCTACCCCGTGAGCTCAGCGCCGTTCGAGGCGAGCTGGCCGAGCTGTCCGAGCACGGTCCGTTCCGGCGCGATTGACGCGGCTGCGCAGGCCGTTGCGCTGCCGAGCGAGCGGAGACGCTCCGGGTGCTCTCTTCGGGTGTTGCGCCTTGGCGAGCGAAGGCTCAGCGCGTATGCTGGCCGCCCCGCTCGGGGCTTTGTGCCACGGCGGCGGATTCGGAGGTGGCATGTCTCGTAGCGGTTTCATCGTGGTGCCGGTGGCGGCAATCGCGTTCATGCTCGCCTGCAAGAGCAGCACCAGCGACGGCACGGGCGGTGCCGGCGCGGCCAACGGCGGGACGGGGACGGGTCAGAGCGGGAGCGGAGCCAGCGGCAGCGGTGGCAGCGGAAGCGGCGGCAGCGGCACCAGCGGCAGTGCAAGCGCCGGCACCGGGGGCGGCAGCGCGACCGCGGGGACCGGCGGCGGCATGGCGTCGTTCGATGCAGGGAGCGCGCCCGACCGCAACATGGTGATGGCCGGCGCAGTCTGCGCCCGCTTGGCGACCATTCAATGCGCTGGTGAGGCCGCGTGCTGCACCATGCCCAAAGAAACCGTCGAGGCATGCGTCAAGGCTTCGACCATGAGCTGCAATGGCTCCGCGAGCCTCGACACCGTGTCCAAAGCGCCGGCCGTCGGCTTCGACGCCGCCGCGGCAAGCGCAGCTTTCACCGAGCTCGAGGGGCGCGCGAGCAAGTGCGACCCGTCGATCGCGGCGTGGGCGATCTCGACCGAGGGCTTCCAGCGCAGCTTCACGGGCACGCTGGCTTCCGCGGCGGATTGCACGCCGATGGGGGGCTTCAGCGCGAGTAGCGGCGACATCGCGATCTCGCTCGCGTCGTGTCGGCTCGCGGATGGCCTGGCCTGCCTGCCCGGCTCCAACACCAACGACAAGTGGACTTGTACCGCCCGAGCGGGGAACGCCGGCCGCTGCTACACCGACCTGAATTGCCAGGAAGGCCTGTACTGCGAGAATCCTCAGGCCACGCCCGACGGCAAGTGCGCGCCGCGCAAGGCGACGGGCATGGCTTGCAACACCGAGACCGAGTGCACCTCGTTCCTGTGCAAGTCGAGCAAGTGCGGCGCCGCTGACGACGTCCAGGCCGCCTACTGTTACAAGTGAGCGCTTGGCCGGGGCACGGGCCCTGGGACACGCTGTAGACAATCGTGTATACCGTCGTGCCAGCGGAGCACGACGGCATGGCGCAGCACGGCACGGCGCCGGATCCCACCGGCGCGACAGACAACATGCGCATCCGCATCCTGCGCGGAGCCGCAGCCGTGTTCGGGCGCCTGGGCTACGGCGCCACCTCGGTCCAAGCGATCCTCGCCGAGGCTCGTGTGTCGCGGCGCACCTTCTACAAGATCTTCCGCAGCAAGGAAGACGTGCTGCGCGTGCTGTTCGAGAACTCGGTCTCGATGTTGTTGTCCGCGGTGCGTGAAGCCGACCGTTCGGGCAAGCCTTCTCAGGAGCGCTTGGCGTCCGCGGTCGAGGCCTACATCCAAGTCCACGCACGCGCGGGTCCGCTCGCGCGCGTGTTGTTGCTGGAACAGTTCTCACCGAGCTCGCCGTTGGCCAAGCAGCGCGACGCCGCGATGGCGGCGTTCACCGAGCTGCTCTCGGAAGCCATCCGGCGCGAGCGCCTGCGCCCGCCGGACCCGATTCTGGTTCACGGCGTCGTGGCCGCGATCAACCAGATCGCCGTGCAGACGGCGACCGAGCACCCCGAAGGCGGCTGGGACGTCGAGCGCGCCAAGACCTCGATGCTGCGGATCCTACGCGCGCTCGACGACGAACGAACGTAGCGATCGAACTCAGTCCAATCGTTCGAGGATGGTGGAGATGCCCATGCCGGCGCCGATGCACTGCGTGGCCAGGCCGTAGCGCGTCGTGCTGCGGCGCAGCTCCTTGGCCACGGTCAGCACCAGCCGCGCGCCGGTCGCGCCGAGCGGGTGGCCGATCGCGATCGAGCCACCGTTGACGTTGACCTTCTCCTCGGGGATGCCGAGCTCCTTGAGCGACGGCAGCACCTGCGCGGCGAACGCCTCGTTGAACTCGACGCGGTCGATCTTCTCCGACCCGATGCCCGCGTGCTTGAGCGCTTTCTTGGTCGACACCACGGGTCCGAGACCCATGAGCTGCGGCTTCACGCCGCCGACACCGAGGCCCACGATGCGCGCGAGCGGCGTGAGGCCGAGCGCGAGAGCCTTCTTCTCGCTCATCAGCAAGCACGCCGACACGCCGTCGTTGGTCGGGCAGGAGTTGCCGGCCGTCACGCGGATCTCTTTGCCGCCGAAGCTCTGCACGCCCTTGATCGGCGGCAGGGTGGCGAGCTTCTCCACCGTGGTATCCGGTCGCAGCCCCTCGTCGCGGTCGAAGGTGATGGTCGCGCCCTTCTCGGC
>JBIOJD010000295.1:0-5339 GCA_044450485.1 Polyangiales bacterium
GGGTGAGCTCGCCAAGAGCCTGCCGGCTGATCCACGCCCGCTGCGGGCGCGCGAGGTGGTCGAGCGGCTCGACCGCATCGTGGGCGCCCCCGTGTTCACCGAGCTCATGCAGCGCTGGGTCGACGGACCGCAGCTGCCCGATCTCGGTTCGCTCTATCAACACCTCGGCCTGACGGTCGCCAATGGCGCCGTTCAGACCCAGCCCGACGCCGACGAGGCCTGGATCCGCGAAGCGATCATGCACGGTATGCCTAGCTTGCCCCTGCCGCTCGCAAGCACCGGTCGCTGACCCCAAGTCACCTAGGCGGAGGTGGGAAGCTCGCGGTGGCACGGGCCGCTACGGGCTCGACCAGGGCTTCGGCGAGGGCGTCGAGCAGAGATCTTGGGGGTACGCGCAGGCTCCGGCCGGCGAACTCGACGGCGGCTACGGCTACGACGCGGGGGCCCTGGTCGCCCTTCTTGCTCAGGAGGAAGCAGGTCGTGCGTGCGCGATCTTGGCTGGCGCTGGGTGAGCGCGCTTCGGTGATGCTGCCTGTGACCTGCGTGCGCTCTTCGTGGCGGGTGAACGCGTCGAGCTCTTGGCTCGCGGCCTCGAGCGCGGCGTCGGCGCCTTCGCGGGCGCCCGCACGCAAGGTCAGGATCGAGTCATCGCAGTCGAAGATCCGTCCGCGTTGGGCACGGCTGTGCTCGAGCAACAGCTCGAGCGCGCGCTCGTAGCGCTCGCTGCGCGTGCGTGCGTCGCTCATGGCCCTGCGTGCGCGTAGCGCCAGCGGCTCGTCGAGATCGAGCGTGGCGCGGATGCCGCCCGCGGGGCCCGTGTCTTGGCCGTCCATCGTTTGCACCAGATGCTCGTAGCGGGCGACGAGCGCTGGGTTCTCGGTCGGCAAGAACTGCCGCCTGACGTGACTCGCATGCAGGCGAGCCGAGGCGAAATCGCCGGAGTCGAGGGCGATCAACGCGCGCGCCTCGTGCAGGCGACCGAGCGTGACCGGTCCGCCGCGCTCGCCGATCTCGGCCAGGTACCCGTCGATGCGGGTCGCCGCGGCCGCGTGGTCGCGCAGCTGCATCTCGACCAGCGCGGTCTCGATCACCAGCGGAACCACGAACGGCGCGAGCAGGCGATCGGCCGCGTCGTAGCGCGCGAGCCCGCTCGTGCCGAGCTCCAACGCCCGCGCCGGATCGCCGAGGGCCGCGACGTTGTGCACGTGCGCCGCGAGCGTGACGCTCCAGCCGATGTACGAACGCGGCTCGCACTCGGCTAGCACGCGGTTCCCGATCTCGTAGGCCGCGGCGACGTCGCCTTCCAAGATCAGGCATGCCGACCGCGCCAAGACGGCGTTTCGCCGCAGCGACGGCACTTTGCGCGCGAGACTTTCGATCTGCGCCGCATTGCGCTTCATGGTGAGCAAGTCGCCGATCAGCTTGGACCAGGCGCCCGCGCTGCATGTGGACCAAATCTCGCCTTGCCAGCTCGAGCCGGCTTGGATCGCGAACAGCTCGACCTGCTCGCGATAGCGGATGGCCAGCGCCATCTCACCGCGTGTGCCGTGGTACACCGCACGAATCTGGTTGGCGAACATGACCTGGAGCTGCCAACCCATGCCTTCTAGCCGGTCCGCGACGACCAACGCTCTCGGGTCCGCGATCGAAGCGAGTATTGCGCCCAGCGAATAGAGCACCGCGGAAAGCATGAGCGCGCGCAGGCCATCAGTTTCGCCGCGCATTGGCAGCGGGTCGTCGAGCCGCTCGACCAGGCGGTCTAGGCGAACGAGGGCGAGGGCGTGACGATCCTCCGGCACGAGCATGATCGCTTGAGCCAGTCGAACGTTGAAGGCACCGACGTGGTCTCTTCCCAGGACGGTTAGCGGTTCGGGCAAGCGCGCGTAGCGGCGCGTGCGCGTGGCGTCGAGGGTCATTGCCCCGAAGCCGACCAATACCGTCACGACCGTAGAGTAGAGCGTGACCAGCTCGAGATAAGCGGCGTAGGCGCGCCGCGGTCCGAGTGCCCACGCTGTCCTCAGCAAGCCGCTGCCGAGCCCCAAATACGCGCTCAGGGTGTGCCCCAGCAACGGTCGCATGCGGCGCGCGAGCGCGAGCCCGGTCACGTCGGCGAGCACGGCTTCTGCTTGCTCGCCGTACGTCTCGATCACCTCGTACTCGGTGTAGAAGCCCGAAATCGCCAGCGGCCCGAGCACGCGCGCGAGGTCCCGCGGCCCGCGCTTCTGCTTGCGGTAGACGTCCAGCGCAGCGCGCAGCGCGGGCACCGCCAGCGGCATGTCCTCGCCGTCGGCATACAGCTCGACGCCGACCGCCGCGAGCAAGTCTGCGCCACGCGTTTCCTCGCCTCCGTGCAGCAGGTGATAGCCGGCGTCGAGCCGAGCGATCGGGTCGTTCTTACCCTCGCCCTCGAGCAGGCGGCCGAGCTGCGCGTGCAGGCGCTTGCGCTCGCTCTCGCCGAGTGTTCGCTGCACGGCGTCGAGCCCGCGCTCGTGGGCGAAGCGCACTTGACGCTCGTCGGAGAGCAACAAGCCGCGCTCCTCGAGCTCCTCGACCGCCGCGAGCGGCTCGTCGATGCCCTCGAGCGCCGCGATCGCCGCCACGCGCTCGAACGACGCAGGCCCGCGGTGCACGGACAGCGCCTGGACCAAACGCAGGGCTTGGGGCGTCGAGCGAGCGATGCGGCTCGCGAGCACCGCATCGAGATCAGAGGGCAGCGCGGCGTCGTCGAGGTCCATCGGCAGCGCCCACACGCCGCTGTGGAAGTTGATGAATTCGTTCTCGACCAAATGCCTGATCAGGTCCAAGCAGCGATCGGGATTGCCTGCGGTGAGCCGATGGAGCCACGCCGCCAGCCGCTCGGTGTTCTGGATCTTGCCGAACACCCCTTCGACCAGCGCGTGCACCTCGTCTTGATCGAGCCCGCGCAGCTTCATCAAGACCGAGCCGTTGGAAAGCGCCGCGAGGGCAGCCGGCGCGACCGGCTTGCCGTGTGGGTCGAAGCTCAGCGCGATCATGAGCGGGCCATCCGTGCTGCGCGCGAGCCCGGACAGCCACGAAGCAGACGCTTCGTCCGCGTGCTCGAAGCCGCGAATCGCGAGCACGATCGGCTGCTCTGCGACGTACGCTTCGACCAGCGATTGGAGCGCGGAGAGCGTCCGAAGGCGTTGCTCGCGAGGGTCGCCGCTCGAACGCTCGGCGAGCGTCGCCATGCGTCGCGTGCTGACGCGACCTTCCGAGCCCGGCAACACTCGCGCGAGCATGTCTCGGTGGGGCTCGAGCGCGCGCCGGCCGAGCTCTGGCCGTGCCGAGAGCAATGCTTGCACCACTTCTGTGGCCACGCCGTACGCGCCTGGGTGCTCGTCAGCGTTCACCACCACGGCCAATGCGCCGAGCTGCCGCGCCTCGATCGCCATCTCGCCGAAGATGCGGCCGCTGCCCATGCCCTGCTCGGCTTCGATCACCGCCACGGACGAATGGCCCGCGAGCGCGCTTCGCATGCACTTGCGGAGCTGCGCGCGCTCGCGCACGCGACCCACCGTCTTGCCGCCCTGGAGGTAGCTCGCAGGCCACAGAGGCTCCTCGTCCGGCGGCAAGCGACCGATCACTGCGAGCTTGGCCATCACTTCCACGGCGCTCGATGGCCGCGCCAGCGGATTGCTCTGCAGCAGCGACAGCACGAGCTCGTCGAGCGCGGCTGGGATCTCGGGCAGGCCGCCGCGCGAGGCGACGACCTCCGAGGGCGGCTTGAGCGTCCGACTCCAGGCCAACGGCAGCTCGTCGAGGGTCTTGACCGGATACGCGTGCTCCGAGGTGAGCGCCCAGTACGCGAGCGTGCCGAGCGAGTACAGATCGGCGCGCTGGTCGAGGTCGCCGCCGTAGAGCGCTTCCGGCGGAACGGCGGGCGGTGTGCCCACGACGGTGGAGCTCTTGCCGAAGCTCGCGAGCGCGCCGAAATCGAGCAGCTTGGCGCGACCGTCGGAGGTCACGCGCACGTTGCGAGGGCTGAGATCGCGATGCACCAAACGGCGCGAGTGCAGCAGCGCGAGCGAGCACGCGACGTCGCGCAGATACAAGCAGACTTCGGTGTAGGGCAACGGAGCGCGGTCGCGAAGATCGCCCCCATCGAGCAGCTCCATCGTGTAGTACGCGCCCGATTCGTCCAGGCCGTAGTCGTACACCGCGATTATCCGCGGGTGGCGCAGGCCGGACAGCACGCGGAACTCGCGCTCGAACATCCGCGTGCTGCGGCGCTCGCTGTTCTCCGCCGACAGGCGCTTGAGCGCGACGTGTCGCCCGGCCGTGAGGTCGTACGCACGATAGACCGTCCCCATGCCGCCTTTGCCCAGGCGGTCTTCGAGCCGATACCGACCGGCGACCATGACGCTGGGCGCAGCCGGAGCCAGCCCAGGGGGTCGTAGGGTCACCTGCATGCTCATGAGACCCCTACATAATAGATCCGATCGGGGTGAGCTGTCCGGACGGCCCCGCGGCGTGTCGGTGCGCGTGGGAGCAGGTGATCAGCGGACGGGCATGCGCCTACAGTGCATCTTCAACCGCGCCAGCTCTGGCGGCTCAGCAAGAGCAGCGCGAGCAACAGCAGAGGCGCGCCCAGCGGCACGAGCAACACCCCCACGCCAGGATCACCGTCGTAGGTCACGGCACCGCCGAGCAAGAAGCCTGCCGGGATGAGCACGGTCGCCGTCGCGAGCAGCGCCGATGCGAGCCGCAAGGTCCGCGAGCCCTGCGTGAACAGCACGGGTAGGCTGAGCGCGAACAGCACGTTGAGCAGGCCGAGCCCCACGCCGTGAGCGTGGGCCAAGGTGAAGGCGAGCCGACGCGGCTCGGCAGCGGCCTGTAGATACGTGGCGACCTTGAACGCATGCAGCGCTTCGAGCACCACGCCGAGGCTCGCGTAGACCGCCAGCGAGAGCCAGCCAAGCCGCATGTGGCGAAGCTGGACCTTGTCTAGCGGGGAGGGCACGCTCATCACGTGGGCTGCGCTGCTGCGCTCGGCCAGCGTGGCCAGCCGTCGAGCGAGCCTTCGATCTCGCGCCAGCCGGGGTAGGGTTGCTCGGCCACCGCCGCGCGCACGGCGCCGACGTGACGGCGGAGGTCGGGCTCCGAGACGTCTCCGCGGTGAAACGCGAAGAGCAAGAACGCGAGCAAGGTTTCCACGGTGTCGAGCTTGCAATACTCGATCACTCGAGCCAGCTCGCCGTCGAGCACGTGCTCGTAGACCTTGCGCTCGAGAAAGCTCTTGCCGGGCAGACCGATGGTACGCCCCCAGTTACCGAGCCCGACGCGCGAAGAGGCACCGTGACCGGACAGCACGTCCATCA
>JBIOJD010000296.1:0-5331 GCA_044450485.1 Polyangiales bacterium
CATGACGCTCGACGAGGAGCTGTGGCGGGCGGCGAAAGCGCTGGCGCGAGAGGTCGATGCGCTCGGCTTTGGGGCGCCGGTGACGCACGTGTACAATCCGCTGCGTTACGCGGCGGCGTCGCATCGCCAGTATTTGCGCCGCTACGCCAGGTCCAAGAAGCGTGTGGTGTTTCTCGGCATGAACCCCGGGCCCTACGGCATGGCTCAGACGGGAGTGCCGTTCGGCGAGGTGAGCATGGTGCGCGACTGGCTCGGGATCAGCGAGCAAGTCGGCAAGCCCGAGCAAGAGCATCCGAAGCGTCCGATCGAAGGCTTTGCTTGCAAGCGCAGCGAAGTGAGCGGCGCGCGGTTGTGGGGGGCGTTTGCGGAGCGCCACGGCACGGCCGAGCGCTTCTTCGCGGAGCACTTTGTCGCGAACTACTGCCCGCTCGTGTTCATGGAGCAGAGCGGCAAGAACCGCACTCCCGATCACTTGCCGAAGTCCGAGCGTGAGCTGCTCTACGCCGCGTGCGATCGTCACCTGTGCGCGCTCGTCGCCGCGCTCGAGCCGAGCTTCGTGATCGGCGTGGGCGCCTTCGCCCAAGGACGCGCCGAACAGGCGCTCGCGGGTCAGCGCGTGAAGGTTGCGAGCATCCTGCACCCCTCGCCCGCCAGCCCGAGCGCCAACCGCGGCTGGGCCGAACAAGCCGACGCGCAGCTTCGGAAGATCGGGTTGCGGTTGTAGTCGCGTGACGAGCGAGGGCGTGTGCGCGCGGTGCCATCGACGGCGCTCGCGGAGACGGTTCGTCATGCGAGCGACCAGCGTCGGCTCGGCAGGGCGTGAGGGTTCAGGGGCAGATCGCCGCTCGTTCAGTGAAACTCGCTGAGATGGATCACGTACCAGCGGTCGTCCCAGGTGATCAGGACCCGAACTTCGAGGCGTCGCGACGCAGCGTGCTCACGGTAGTAGAGCCAACTGTGCCTGGATGCCCAATACGGCAGACGATTGCCTTCTTCGCCAGCCCGCACGAAGCCCCCGCGAGTGGCGAGGTCCAAGCGGTCGTACTGCGCGTGCTCGGGATCGGAGAGTTGCCGGTGAAGCGCATGAATGTCGCTTGCGAAGCGCGCGTGGAGTTGCTCCCAATAGCGACCCGGGTCCGCGATGGCTTTCACCAGCAAGAAGGCGTCCCTCGGAAAGAAGATGACATCGGCCTGCACAGGCGCGTCCTCCGCGATGGCGGCAAACAACGTTCGTCCCAGCTCCTGCAGCCGTTGGTCCGACGGTGGCCGCGGCGGCGCCTCTCGGAGATCAGCGCGATTGTGCGGAGGAATGGGCACAGCCTGGGCTGCGAGCGAGCACACCACGAGCAGACCGATTGCGGTGAGCCAAGCAAGCCTGACGCCGTTCGTAACGAGCATCCGCACTCTTTGCAGGCGACGACTGACTGCGTCAACCGATGCAGGTGACGGCATCGACGTCGTCGTTCTCGATCAGGGCGGCGGCGAGAGTGTCGAGCAATGCCTGTGGTGGCATGACACGGCGCTCGCTCGCAAATCGCATGGCTGCGACCGCGGCGATCATCGGCTGGCCCTCGCGTTTGGTCGTGAGCAGCAGGGCATGGAAGCCGCGTCCGGAGACGTCGCTGGCCAGCATGGTTCCTTGCGTTTGCGAGCCCGACACATCGACTTCGGTCATGCTGGCGGTGGCCAGCTCCGGTGAGCCCTGCGACATGTCGCTGACTGCAGTCACGGGCTCGAACTGGAGCTCGCGCTCGACGTAGCGCGCGACAGCCCCAGTGATGTTGTCGAGCTCTGGCTCGGGCGGCAGGGCGCAGAGCAGGGAGACCTGGCCTTCGTGCAGGCCGTACAAGAACGCCTGGTCGGGCTGCATGAGATCGACCAGGACCGACAGCACGCAGCGCGCACGTTCGGCGGCATCGCTGCAGCGCGCCAGGCGAAGGTACACCTCTTGCGGCGCCACGCGCGAAGCGCGCGATGATGGTCGCTGCGAAGGCGGCGGCGGCTCGATCTCGTGCTGCTTGGCGGACTGCAACAATCGCTCGTACTTCTGTGCCAGCACCGGATTGCGGTCCGCGTGATACTCGGTCGCGCACAGGTCGGCGAAACCGCGAAAACCGTACGCGTCCTGCTCCGCGATCGCCGCGCGCGCGCGCACGTCGTACGCAATGCCCAACGGCAGGCCACGCGCACCGCTGGCTGTGATCTCGGCGATGAGCCCATCGAGCAGCGCGATCGCCTCCTCGATACGGCCGCGTGCGATCAGCGCTTCGGCCGTAGCGCGTGCGACATCGCGCCGGCCGTGCTCGAGCCCCTCGCGCTCGCACAGCTCGAGATGCGCACGGCCGAGCTCGATGGCCTCTTCGGCACGGCCGAGACCCGTGAGCACCTCGATGTGTGAGGCCGCAAGCCACGGCCACTCGCGGTGTCGCAGCGGCGCCGCCAGCGTGAGCGCCGGTTCGAGCGCCTCGAGCGCGCCGGCGAAGTCGCCTTGCATGCGCCGGTGGTGACAGCGTCCGAGGTGCACGAGCACCTTCCAGCGCGGGAAGAGCTTTGCGAGCTTGGCTGTCCGCTCGGTGACCAGCTTCATGCCTTCGACGTCGTCGGCGAGCGCGTACGCATACATCTCGATGCGCGCGCTGCTGTTCGGGTAGCGCTGTTGTTGGCCGTCCTGCAGCATCATCAGCTCTGCTCTGCGTTGCGCCGCTGCGGCTTGCTCGACGTCGCCTTGCATCAGGTGAGACGACATGTGCACGCGCTGCGCGTTGACCCGGTGGCCGGGCTCGCCGTCCAGCTCGCGCACGCGCTCACCTGCGTTCGGCATGCCGATCCCAGCGTCGATCAAACCGAGGATGTAAAGCGCTCCGAGCCGCATCGACTTGTGGTAGAGCGCGCCGAGCCCCGCGCGGTCGGGCTGATCGAGGCGTGCGATCACGTCCAGGAAGCCCGCGCGCGCCCGCAGCGAGCGCCCTTGCATCAGCAAGTACATCGCGGCGTTGAACTGGTGAATCACCGCGATCGCCGGTGAAAGCACCGAGAGCACCTCGATCGGCGGCAAGCCCTCGAGGAGCGACGGATCCTGTGCGGTCGCGGTCACGCCGGCGAACATGACGCACAGCCGCGCCAGCTCGCGGATCGCGTCGATCGGCGAGAGCCCGCGCTGATCCTCTGGCGCCTGGTCGTAGCGCTGTTGCACGCGAGTGAGCGCTTCGGTCAGCCGCGCCATCGGCTCCATCGCCGTGTCGAGCTCGACGTAGTCGCTGAGGCCGCTCTCGCGCGTGAGCTGCGCGAGCAACGGCGGCGCGATGCGCAGGAAACGCGCGAGGTCACCCATGAACTGGCTGGCGCCGGCGGTCTTCATCCGCAGCTCGACGTACATCGGTGCAGGAATGTGCAGCGTGCCTGCGGCCTGCGTCGCGCGCTCGAGCAGGTCGAGCATGCCCGGCACGTAGTCTTCGAGCGGATCGCGCGGCTCGTTCGGGTCCTTCAAGTATTGCGCGAGCAGTACGCGGATCGCCACTTCGGGTTGATCGCTCTCCATGAAGTGGAACGCGCGCCGGCTCACGCTGCCAACTTGCTCGAACACCCTGGCCAGACGCGCGTGCAACGCAACGCGCTCCTCCGACGAGAGCGGGCCGCACAACGCGCTACGCCAGGTGTCGTCGCTCAAGCGATAGCGCTCGCCCTCCACGTCGAGCACTTGCGCGCGCACCAGTTGATCGATCGCACGGTAGGTGCGGGCGCGGTCGCCATGGCGCGTCAGCTCGATGTAGCTCGCCGTCGGCAGCTCGTTGACGCCGGTCAATGCCAGCACGCGTCCGAGCTCCAGCGCGTCCGGCTCGAGCGCGCCTGCGCGGCGCTCGAGCGCGGCGCTGAGCGAGCGCGGCAAGTCGCCTTCGTTCAAGCGCTCGGGCAGGACGAAACTTCCGGCCTCGTAATGCGCGATGCCCTGCGTGACGAGGTGGGTCGCGAGCTGCATGATGGCCCGCGGATTGCCGCGCGCAGTCGTGTGCAGGTGGCGCGCCACGGTCAGCAAGTGGCCGGTGTCGCCGAACACGGAGCGCAGCAATTGTTCGGTCTCCGCTTCGAGCAACGGCTCGAGCTCGACGCGCGTGCTCGTGTCGCCGAGCAAGTCGAGCGCAGCGCTGCCCTCGCCCTCCGAGTCCATCGCCACAATCACGCACAGGCTGCGGCGATGCGCCTTTTGCGCGAGCGCTACGAGCAAGCTGGCCGAGGCCTCGTCGATGCGGTCGGCGTCGTCCACTGCGATCACGAGTCGCAGCGACCGCGCGGCGCTCAGCAGGAAGTCACGCAGTGAGGACAGCAGCTTGCGCCGCTCGGGAGGCGTCGCCGAAGGCGGCGCCCCGACGATGTCGCCGATTACGTGCGCGAGCACGGGTGCGTGAAGGTGCGCCGCGCGCGCAGCCGCGTCCGGTGCCAGCTCGAACAGGCGCTGCGAAAGCGCACGCGCAACGCCGTAGCTGCCCGAGCCCGCATCACCGGCGTCGGTGCGCAGCACGTGGCATCCGAGCAGCTTGCCGTCGAGCACGCACGCGTCGAGGAACCGCGAGCGGCCGCTGCCGGCAGCGCCCGCCACGACCAGCACGCTGCCCTTGCTGCGAGCGGTGTCGGCGAGATGTCTGCGGACGGTCGCGAGCTGGGTGTCGCGCCCGACGAGCGTCGGAGTCGTGAGGTACGACTCGGCGACGTCGGCCTGCTCCTCGAACGGCAGCGATGCGATCGCACACAACCGCTCCATCGTGATGCCGGCGGAGCGCGGCCGCGCATTGCGATTGTGCTGCAGCAGCTCCATCACGAGCTGACTCAACGCGGGCGGGATCTCCGGATCGATGTCGCTCGGTGCAAGTGGTCGCTTGCGCCATACGTCACGAAGCTGGCGCGCGGTGCGCGCAGGATACGCGTGACGTCCCGTGAGCAGGTAGTAGCCGAGCGCGCCGAGCCCGTACAAATCGGTACGCCCATCGAGCGGTTGCAGTTGCAACAGTTCGGGCGCGATGAACGGCGGGGTGCCAACCACGCGCTTGGCCACGCCCATCGGCATCATGGCGCCGAAGTCGAGCAGCTTGGCATGACCGTCGATCGTGCAGCGCACGTTGCGCGGCGAGACGTCGCAATGCACGAGGCGCCGCGAGTGCAAGAGCGCGAGCGACGACGCGACGTCGCGCAGGAGCTCGCACGCCTTGCGCCACTCGATCTTTTCGAGCGCGCGCAGGTCTTGGCCGCCGAGCAGCTCCATCGTGTAGTAGGCGCCCGCGGCGTCGACGCCGTACTCGTAGACCTCGATGATGCGCGGATGCGCGAGCTGGCTCAGGG
>JBIOJD010000297.1:0-5290 GCA_044450485.1 Polyangiales bacterium
CGCTTGACCCCATCGCAGCATGACGCCATCTTCGCAATCGAGACTTCGTATGGTTCAGGTCGCCGGTTGGCACACCTGAACGCCCCGCACCCGCACATGACCTTCGAGCTCGACGCGACGCATCGCGCGATCCGCGACACGGCCCGGGCCTTCGCCCGGGAGCAGATCGCGCCCCACGCCAAGATCTGGGACGCCGAAGCGCGCTTCCCGGCCGAGATCATTCCAGAGCTCGGCAGGCTCGGCTTTCTCGGCATCAACATCGCGGAGGCATACGGCGGCTCACAGCTCGACACGCGCTCCTACGCGATCGTCGTCGAGGAGATCTCGCGCGCAGACGGTTCGCTCGGCTTGACGGTGGCCTCGCACAATGGCCTCGGCTCCTCGCATCTCGCGCGCTTCGGCAGCGAGGAGCTCAAGCAGCGTTACCTGCCCAAGCTGGCCACCGGCGAGTGGCTCGGCGCGTGGGCGCTGACCGAGCCGGGCTCGGGCTCGGACTCGGCTGCGCTGCGTACCCGAGCGGTGCGCGACAAGCGCGGCTGGACGCTCAACGGCAGCAAGATGTTCATCACGCAGGGCAACGTGTGCGGACTGTGCGTCGTGCTCGCCAGCAGCGACTTCGCGCAGCGCCACCACGGCATCACCGCCTTCGCGATCGAGCGCAACACACCGGGCTTCGAGCCGCGCAAAATCACGGGCAAGATGGGCTGTCGTGCCAGCGACACGGCAGAGATCGGGCTGCGCGACGTGCGTGTCGGCGACGAGCAGCGCATCGGCAGAGAGGGCGACGCATTCATCGACGCGATGAGCATCTTGGACAAGGGGCGAATCAGCATCGCGGCGATGGCGCTCGGTCTCGGCGAGGCTGCGCTCGAAGCCGCGCTCGCATACGCGAGGGAGCGGCGCCAGTTCGGCAAAGAGCTGTCCGAGTTCCAAGCGATTCAGTGGATGCTCGCCGACTCGCGCACGGAGCTCGACGCAGCCCGCTTGCTGGTGTTTCGCGCCGCGACGCTGGCAGACGAGGGCAAACCGTTCGCCGCCGAGGCCAGCATGGCCAAGCTGTTCGCCTCCGAAGCCGCCTCACGCGTGTGCGACCGCGCGCTCCAGATCCACGGCGGCTACGGCTACGTCAACGAGTTCCCCGTCGAGCGCTACGTGCGAGACGTCCGCGTGACCCGAATCGGCGAAGGCACGAGCGAGATCCAACGTCTCGTCATCGCCCGCCACATGCTGACGTAGCCAGAGCATCCCAAAGAGGCCAACGAGGGTAGGATGTCGCCCGTAGGAGGCCGTCCAGGGGGCCATGCGCGCGAGGTTGGCCAGACGAGTCGCGGTGCTTTGCATCGGAGCAATGCTCGCGTTGCTTGCCGCGGCCGAGCCCGAATGGAATTTCGATTGCATTGCGTATGCCGCGACCGCCCGTGCGTGGCTCGGCGAGTCGTCCCCGACGCGTCACGCTCGCGTCTACGCAGATCTAGCGGCCATCGCGCCGACGAAGGTCCAAGTGGACATCGGTCAGGGGTCCGAGTACCGCCGTTCGATCGCGGCGGACCATCGCAAGCTGACCGCACAGCTACCGTTCTATGCGAACAAGCCGCTCTACATAGGCCTCGTCGCGCTGCAGGTCGCCTTCGGCATCAACAGCATCGCTGCGACTTTCATTGTTTCCGCCTTGGCGTACGGCCTGTTGGCCGTTGCCTTCCTAGGCTGCTGGACACGAATCACGGACCGCCCCCTCGTGTGGGTCGTGGCTGGCTGTGTGCTTCTCGCGCCGCCGATTCGCGAGGTCGGCCAACTTGCGACACCGGATGCGCTCGCTGCGGCGCTCGCCTTCGTGGGTTTGTCTCTGCTCGCCCTGCGCGAGAGATTCGTGCTCGGCACCGGGCTCATGCTGGCCTCGATCCTGGCGCGGCCCGACAGCGTGCTTCTGGTGCTTGCCGTGCTCGTTTGGAGCGCGTGGTCCAAACGAGCAGACCGGCGCACTATCGTCATGGCAGCAAGCGCAAGCGTGGCGACACTCGTTGTCATGAGCTCAGCCATCCCCACGTATCCGTGGGCCACGCTCGTGCACCACACCTTCGTCGCACCGATGGCCGACCCACGTTCGGCAAGCGTATCGGTGCAGCCCCTGCGGTATCTCACCATCCTCGGTCGCGGTCTTCGAGGCGATTTCGTGCTTCATCGTTCCTTTGCACCCCTGTTCCTCGTGCTCACCATCGGCGCTTGGATCTGGCCAACACGAGAAACGAGACCGTCTCCCCACTTGCGCCTGCAAGCGGTGCTCTGGGCTGCGATCTCGCTTCATTTCCTGGCGTTCCCCATGCTGGCGGATCGTTTCTTCGTCGCGCACTACCTAGGCATGGTCGTTCTCACGGTCTCCGCAGGTAGGTCTCCTGGAAGGAGCGGGGCCAACGAAGGGAGCCTGCAGAGCTCCTGACGGGCTCCCGCGTCAGCGCTTGCGCTTGTTCGGTTTTGCGCCGAGCACCAGGACTTCGGCGCGGATCTCGGCGACGCCGCGGCGTAGGATTCCGAGTTGTCGGGCGGCGGCGCGGGAGAGGTCGAGGATGCGGCGGCGTTTGCCGAAGGGGCCGCGATCGTTGATGCGGACGATCACGCTCGCTCCCGTGTCGCGTCGAATCACGCGCACGATGCTGCCGAACGGGAGATCGCGGCTCGCGGCGGTGAGCCGCTCCGGGTCGTAGCGCTCGCCGTTCGTTGTGTGATTGCCCGCGAGCGCGTCGCTGTAGTACGTGCACTCGCCCTCGAGCACCACGACGGGCTCACGCCCCGCGACGTCCTTGGGCGAAGGGTCCGGCACGTTGGAGAAGCGTGCGCCTTGGGCGCGCATGGGCGCCGTGCCACCGCAGGCCAACACGGGCGACAGCAGCGCGAGCGCGGCCAGCACCGAGAGGTTCCGCACGCCGCCTCGCGCGCTCAAGGCTTGCCGTCCGCCGTGGGCCGACCGTGGCCGGGCGCGATCAACCTCGCGCGGTATGTCGAGTACTCGAACAGATCGCTGTGCTCGGGGTTGTGGCAGCGGCGGCAGACGGTCTCGGGCACCTCACGCTGCACGTTTCCCGCGGTTTGCATCCTCGGCGTGACCGCATGGAGGCTCCCCGGTCCGTGGCAGCTCTCGCAGCCGACGTTCGTGAGCCCATCCACGTGCGCGAGCGTGGAGCCGCCGGGCTGGTTGTAACCCGTCACGTGACAGCCCACGCAGCTCAAGTTGAATTGCACGTTGCGGCGCTCGAGCGTCGCGTACGCATTGCCGTGGGGGTGGCCCTTCCACCACGCGAGCTCGGGCGCATGGCACTGACCGCAGCGCGCCGAGCCGACGTAGCTCGGTTGCCCTGGCCCCGCGGGCTTGGGCAGCACGTTGGCAAGCGCTTCGCGGTTGTGCGCGTTCACGCGCTGGTTGAGCGCATCGATGGCCGCGCGGACCTCCGGGTCGGAGGGTGCGTCCGGGCCGAGCTCGATGAAGCGCGCGTCGAAGGTGTTGCCGCTCGCGCTCGGGTGCTTGCCAGCATTCGTTTGCGCCGCCTGAAGATCGGCGAGGCGCGCCTGCTGCGCCTGCAGCGCGCCGCGGTCCACCCCAGGATCGCGCGCCCATTCCGCGATGCGGGCGCTCAGCTCCGCGATCTGGCGCTGCGCGGCCTGGTCTTGGGCTCGTTGCGTCCACGCGCTCGCGTCTACGAAAGGCCCCTTGCCCGCTTGGGTGAGCTCCACGACCAGCAGCCCGTGGCCACGGTGCGCCGCGTGCAGCAACGTGGTCGAGCCGATGCGCTCGGGTGGAGGCGCTTCCGGATTGTCGCTGCCGCCTTGCACCAGGAAATCGAGCCCCGAAACAGCACCAGCGAGCTTGCGCGCGCTCCGCGCGTCGGCATCGAGCAAGCCGACGACCACGGTGGCGCCTTGGGCCCGGAGCTCGGCCGTGAGCTGCTTGGCGAGCGCCATGGGATCGGCCGTGGGGCGCAGCTCGCGCCCATTGAGTCCCCAGAGCCCGAGCCGAGCGCTTCCGAGCGACGCCACCATGCTCGTGTGCGGCGCGCCCTCGTCTCCGCGAAAGAGGTCGTACCCGAGGAGCGTGACGCCTGCGCGTTTCGCCACGTCGAGCAAACCACCCGTGCCGTGCATCAGGTCGTCCCGACCAGGTGCAGCGGCCACGAGCCCGAGCTTGGCCAGGATCCCCGCCAGTGCCTCGGCCTCCCACCGTCGCTGGATTGCACCCTCACCACTGCCGCCGGCCACGACCTCGAACGGCTCATCTTCTCGGTAGAGCAGGTCGCCTGCGGTCACGAATGCCGTGGGCACGCCGTCTGCGCGGAGCTGGCGCAGCTGAGCCGCGGCCTTGTCGATCCCGCCGAGCGGGCGGCTCTGACAGCCGCATGGCTCGAGGTATCCGTCGAGGTCGGTCATCACCACCAGGCGCAGCGTCGGCTTCTGACGGGCCTTGGGCGTCTCCGGCGTGGGCGCGCGACAGCCGTCGCCACAGCTCGCGACGCAGAGCAATCCCAGCACGGCGCCGAGGACCTTCGGCCGGACTCTGCAGGCGGACGTCACGTTCGCTCCCGTATACCTCAACGGCGCGCGAACCCGATGCAGCCGCCGCCGCACGGCCACCATCCTCCGACTTGACGCCTCGCAGTCGCACGAGTAACTTGCCGCACCCGCTCTGCCCGGCCCAGACCTCGGCCGAGCCCTGAAGGAATCCAGCAACTCATGGTAACGATTCGATTTGCCCGCCGTGGCGCGAAAAAGCACGCCTTCTATCACATCGTCGTGACCGACTCCGAGAACGCGCGCGACAAACGCTTCCTCGAACAGATCGGCACCTACGATCCCGCGCGGCCGATGACCCAAGCCACGATCGATCGCGGGCGGCTCCAGCACTGGGTGGGCGTGGGCGCGCAGGTCAGCGTGCCGCTCAAGAAGGTGCTTCGCGAGCAGGCCAAGGCGGCGGCAGCGGCAAGCTGAGCGCGCCGATGGACGACCTGAAGGAGCTGATCGCGTTCATGGCCAAGGCGCTGGTTGACGACCCGGACGCCGTGCAGGTGCGCGCGATCGAGGGCGAGAAGACCATCATCCTGGAGCTGACCGTGGGCGAGGGCGACCTCGGCAAGGTCATCGGTAAGGATGGCCGCACAGCGCGCGCGATGCGGACGCTGCTGTCGGCGACGTCGGCCAAGCAGATGAAGCGCGCGGTGCTCGAAATTCTCGAGTAGCCGAGGCGCGGCGGGGGCAGCGAGCGGATGAGCCGTGCAGGTCCGCAGCCGAGCGATCCTGCGACGGGCGA
>JBIOJD010000298.1:0-5276 GCA_044450485.1 Polyangiales bacterium
CAACATCTACGAGAACCTGAACCTGCACCACAACATGGGCCCCGGGCTGTTCATCGCCAAGGGCGGGAACAACCTCGCGCTCAACTGCGACTCGCATCACAATTATGATCCCAAGTCGTCGAGCGGCGACGGCACCAACGCCGACGGCTTCGGTTGTCACGTCGGCAGCGGTGACACCGGCAACGTGTTCCGCTTTTGCCGTGCGTGGTCGAACAGCGACGACGGTTTCGACTTCATCCAGGCGCAGGTGCCGGTGCTCGTCGAGGGCTCCTGGGCCTTCAGCAACGGCTACCAGCCCGACACCATGACCAGCAAGGGAGACGGCAACGGCTTCAAAGCCGGCGGCTACGGCGTGCCCGCGACCAACGTGCCCGCGAGCCCACCGAGCCACACCGTGCGTTTCTGCGTGGCATGGCTCAACAAGGCATCCGGCTTCTATGCCAATCACCACCCGGTCGCGGACAGCTTCTACAACAACACCAGCTTTCACAACGGCGCCGACTTCAACATGCTGGGCCTCAACGGCAACGTCGGCGTGCTGCGCAACAATCTCGCGTACGGCGGGACGCTGATCACGAACGACAGCGGCATCGACGCGGCATCGAACTCGTGGGACTTGCCGGTCACGGTCGCGGACGACGACTTCGAGAGCGTCGCGACGATGGGTCTCGACGCACCGCGCAAAGCCGACGGCAGCCTGCCCGACGTCGCGTTCATGCATCTCAAAGCAGGCAGCGACTTGATCGACCGCGGCCAAGACGTCGGGCTTCCTTTCAACGGTGTCGCCCCCGACTTGGGCGCTTTCGAGCTCGGCGGGATCGCGATCGGTGGTGGCGGCGTAGGCGGAAGCGGCGGGGCGAACGGTGCAGCGGATGCGGGCGCGGCAGGTACCAGCGCCGCAGGCACTGGTGGCTCGAGCGCCAGCGGTGGAGGCGGCAGCAATGGCAACGGCGTGGGGGGCACGAGCGCGCAAGTCGGCACAGGCGGCACCGGCAACACACAGTCGACGGGTCCGAGCGCCGCGGGCGCGCCGGGCATGTCGACGACTGGTTCGCAATCGACGCAAGTAGCAGCAGGAACCGGCGGTGCAACTGGCAGCCAACAGGGAGCTTCAGGTTGCTCTTGCCACGTCACCAGCGGTGCTCACGGCAACACCGCGATCACGGCGACGCTTGGCTCGCTCCTCGCAATCGCGCTACGTCTGCGTCGACGAACGCGCTTCACTGGATCGACGTCACTGATCGGCATGAAGGCCGTTTGTTCGGCCCGCGGCTTGATCCGCTGAGCGGAACGCGCCAGGCTCGCCTGGGTGCTGGGTTAGGGGTCGTCGTCATGAGAGCTCTTGCGTTGCGCGGGTCGTGTCTGGCCGCCGTTGGCGTGCTGGGGCTGTCTGCGTGTGCGGGGCGGGCCAATCCGGGCATGCAAATGGCCAGCTCGGGTCCCTCTACGGGAGCGGGGCAAGGGGCCGGGACCGGGACCACCGCTGCAGGTACCGCTGCGAGCGCGTCGCCGCCTTCGCAAGGTGCTTCGGGAGCCGCCGCGCCCAGCAGCATGCCGAATGGCTCGCCGAACATCGTTCAGCAGCAGCCGCCGCCGGGCACGACTGCCACGGCGGGCTCGAGCGCGCCGCCGTCCGATGCGGGCGCGGCCATGCTCGCTGCAACACTGACCGAGCCGATGTTGTTCTGGCTCGACATCGCCACCAACGCCGTCTATCGGGCCAAAGCCGATGGTAGCGACGCGCATCCGATCGTGACGGGCAACGGCATCAGCGCGCCCGACGGCGTGAACGTGGACGTCGAAGGCGGCCATCTGTACTGGACCAACATGGGCAGCGCGCTCGGCGGTGCGAACCTCGGCACGGTGCAGCGCGCGGCGCTCGATGGCACGGCGGTCGAGACGATTGTCCCAGCGGGCGTCGGAAACACCTTCAAGCAGATGACGATCGACCGCGTGCACCACAAGCTCTATTGGTGCGACCGCGAGGGCGCGAAGGTGTGGCGTGCGAACCTCGACGGCAGCCAGCACGAAATCCTCGCCAGCGGCCACGGCTTCAACCAACTCGTGGGCATCGCGCTCGACGTGCCGCACGCCGAGTTCTATTTCACTGACAGGAACGCGCGGAAGATCATGCGCGCGGGCTTCGAGCTGCCCGCGGGTCAGACCGACGCGAACCGCACCGACATCGAAGATCTGCTTGTGCTCGGCTCGACCGCGATGCCCATCGACCTCGACGTCGATCTCGACAAGCGTCTGCTCTACTACACCGACCGTGCGCTCGGCACGGTGAGCCGCATGCCCATGGATTTGCCGGCGGGTCAGAGCGCATCGAGCCGCACGGATGTCGAGACGTTGGTCACCGGCGTGTCGGAGCCGATTGGCATCTCGCTCGATCTGAAGGCGTCCGCGATGTTCTTCGGGGATCTCAGCGGGCAGATCTGGCACGCGGACCTCGATGGCAAGAATCGCACGAGCATCGCGCACAGCACGTCGGTCACCGGCGTGACACTCGTGTACATGCCCGCGCAGTGAAGCGCGCGATCGGCGGCTTGGCGCGATACCAAGCAGCTTGAGAAGCACGTGCTTCAATCGCCGGAGGCATGCAGCCTGGCTGCGCAGGTCCGGACGCATGCGCTGCAGACCCCCATGACAAGCAGCTTGAGAATCAACTGCTTCACCGCCGCAGAGGAAACCATCACAAATCGAATAGGATCGGAGGTGTGCACGGCGCGTACGGTGTGAGTCGTGTATCGCGTTTCCGTTCCGCCGACCCGTGATGGTTGACGGGTTGCCTCTTCTTCCGAACGGGCACCGGGCGAACGGGCGCGACGCCACTGGGTGTGCTGTGGAGGTGGAGTCATGACGCTGCGAAGCGGACTGTTGTCGGTGATCTTGGTCGCGGCCGCGCTGGCCGCGGGTTGCTCGTCAGGTAAGGGAAGCTCTCCGTCGACCGGCAGCACGGGCTCGGTCACGCCGCCAGCCACGGGTGGCACTACGACGGGGTCGATACCGGGCGGCGCCAGCGCGCCCGGCAACATCAATGCCGGTACGTCGCAGCCCGCCGCGGGTGCCGGTCTTCCGGTCGCCGGCGGTGCAGGAACGGGCATGGCGCCGGCTCCTGGCACTGGCACGATGAACCCCGTCGCGGGTGCCGGTGGCGCGGGCGCTCCGACAGGCATGCCGGGTGCGACGCCGGGCTCGGGCGGCACCACGGGCATGGGCTCGACGCCGCCGATGTTGGGTCCGGGTCAGACGCTGCCTCCGGTCACCGATTACGGCGCGCCGGGTCCGTACCAGACGACCACCATGGATGGGACTGGTCCGGACGGCATGTACACCATTTACAGGCCGACCACGCTCGGTGACAACGGCTTCATGCATCCGATTGCGACGTGGGGCAACGGCATCACCACCACGCCCCAGCTCTATCCGGGCCTGCTCGGCGGCATCGCGTCGCACGGCTTCGTGATCGTGGCGAGCGACAGCAGCAGTGTCACGGCCCAGATGATGACCGACGGTCTAGACTGGCTGATCAAGCAGAACGATGCAGGTGGGATGTTCGCGGGCAAGCTCGACGTGAAGCGCGCCGCGTCCATCGGCTACTCGCTGGGCGGCGGCGCGGCGGTCACCGCGGGCAATCACCCGAACGTGATCGTGACGGTCTCGATGCACGGCCTGACGGGCAACGCTGCAGGGCTGCATGGTCCGCTGCTGCTCTTCACGAGCGTGATGGACACGTTCGTGACTTACTCGGGATTCGTCGATCCGAATTACAAGGCGTCCCCCGTCCAGACCTTCTACGCGACCCTGGTCGGAGCCGGTGACGCGGGCCACCTCACACCCATCGGCGACGCCGGTCCGGAGCGTGCGCCGATGATCGCGTGGCTGCGGCTCTGGGTCTACGGCGACACGGGCGCGAAGAAGTACTTCTACGACCCCGACTGCATCCTGTGCAAAGACCCGTGGGGCCCGCCGCAGGACACGACGCTGATGTATCGAAAGAACTGGCAGTAGGACAGGGTTCCGCGTCCAGCAGCCTATGGCCGCGGCGCGGACGCCAGCGGCAGTCGCAAAGTCGCTCCGAGCGGCGGAGGCACGAAGCGGCGTAAGCCCTCCGGCCTCGCGTGCAGAAAGAGCAACGCCGGATCGTCGAGCGCACGCTCGAACGTGAAACGCAGGCGCCACGGGTTGCCGTCGGCCACTGCGAGCAGGTCGACGGTCATCCGCGGGAGCTCCACCCGTTGGCCAGCGACGAATCCCTGCTCGCTCGGCCTGTAGATCGAGCCGGCGAACGCCCCGCGCAGGTCTGAGGCCAGCACCTCGAGCTCGAGGCTGTGCGCGTCCACGCGGTGCAGATCGTGTGCCTGGAGCGCGCCGCTCAAGCGACGATAGGAGCGGGGCAGCGGCAGTCCGTGGATCAAGCGCACCCACGGCAGGTTGGCGGCGGTTGCGAAGTCCGAGGCAGAGACGATCACCACATCCACGCCAGCGCCTTGGGTCGGAATCTCGGCTTGCAAAGCCCAGCGGCGCGCGGCCTCGGTCTCTTGTCGGAGCGCGGTTGTGCTCGCAAAGGCGCGATGGGCAGCGAGTGCGCCGTGCACGAGCGCGATGGCGACGCAAAGGCCAGCGAGCCCGCGCCGCGGGCGATTCGTGAGCGCAGGCAGACAGCGAACGAACAGCGCAGCCAGCAGGGCACACGCACCGAGCGCTGGAGCGCCGAGCAGACGCGGCGAGGGATCGGTTCCGGCGGCGGAGAGCAGCGAGAGCAAGCTGCCTGCCGTGAGCCACCGGCACGCTGCGAGGTCGGTCCGATCCGGCGGCGCGAGCCAACGCAGTGCTAGTACGGCCCCGAGCAACGCCAGCATCCCGAGGGCGACGTGCGTGGACTGCCAGCTCGGCACGAGATCGAACGCGCGCGGGGTGAGCAGGCCACTCGCGATGGCCGGGTCGCGCCAGGGCGGGCCCGCCTGAAACCACGCGGCGGGCACGCCGAGCAAGAGGCTCGCACCGAGCACCGGCACGTGCGTGCCCACCTGGGCCAAGAATCGCAGCGGCTCACCCGGGCCGACGTACATGCCAGAGCCGCGCACGCCGTAGCCGAGCCCGCTGCGCAAAAGCAGATACGTTGCGGCCAGAGCCAGCGCAGGCACCAGCGCACGCGCGCGCTCACCGATCGTCCCGCGCGCGCCCACCAGCTCGAAAGCCACGAGGTAAGCGAGCAAGCCGAAGGCGTACTCGCCAGCGGCGAGCGAGGCCGCGAAGCAGAGCGCAGAGAG
>JBIOJD010000299.1:0-5236 GCA_044450485.1 Polyangiales bacterium
ACACGCCGAGTAGCCGATCGAGAGGAAGATCGGCTTTTGCTCGCGCTTGGCGCGCTCGAGCGCCTCCTTGCCCCACGGATACCAGTCGACCGGGTTGTAGGCGTGCTGCAACAGGTACGGGCTGGTCTCGTCACCGAGCCGGTTCGGCGTCTCGCGGGGCGCGGTCATCCCTCGCCTATAGGGATGGGGGATGGAAACCGCAAGCAACGGGGCCGCGGTGACTACGCGCCCCACTCTGAGCGGATGGCGGGGCGGGCGATGCAGCGGTCGAGCCACTTGCTGAGGTTCGGGTGGCCTTCGGTCGTGACGCCGCACAGGGTCGCGTACTTGACGGTGTTGGCGACCACGAGGTCGCAGAGCGAGTAGTCGGGGCCGAGCATGTGCGCTTGCTTGGCGAGGCGCGCGTCGAGCAGGCCGAGCAGTTTCTGCAGCTCGCCCTTGGCGTGCTCCGCGCTCGCGGCGCTGCGCAGCTCGGGTGCGAAGCGCTCGCTCTGAGCGTAGTTGAGGCGCAAGAGCTCGGCACCGAACGTGACGTAGGCCCACGTCGTCCATGCCAGCGCGGTCATGCGTGCAGGCGAGTCGGCCGCCGGCCACAACCCCTTGGCCACGCCGTAGCGATCGCCCAGCCATTGCACGATTGCGACAGCCTCGAACATCGGCGTGCCGTCGACGACCAGGGTCGGGACCTTGCCGTTGGGGTTGAGGGCCAGGAACTCCTTCGTCTTGAGCACGCCGCTGGTGAAGTCGACGGTGATGCGCTCGTGCGGGATGGAGAGCTCGGCCAGCGCGCACGTGACCGGAATCGCGCTCGAGAACGGAGCTGCGTAAAGGGTGATGGGCATGGGGTTCTCCTCGGTGAAGCGGGCGGGCTCCGTGCCCGCGTCGATGAAAGACCACGCTAGCTCGGATTGCGGACAGATTCAGTCCTCGATAATTCCGACTGAGCGCCGGATCGTGGCTGCGACCGTGTGTCCCGGTCATTGGGGACTGCTCGCGCTGCCGTTCAGGGATTCATCGGGTGTTATTGACTGGTCAGATATTTTTTGGAAGGCTAGCGCGAGCCGCTCGAGGATGGGCTCGTTCGCGGTCGGTCGTTTGGGTGCGAACGCGGCGACGCAGCGCTCCGAGGTGCGAGGAGGCCGCAGATGGCGAAGCTCGGGTCCCCCGGGAAAGTGATGCGTGTCGGAGCGCGGTTGGCATTGGCGCTCGGCGTTGCTGCGTGCTCCTCCACGGGCGACGCTGTCCGCCCCAACGACACCGCGACCGGCGCGGCCGGACGGCCGAGCGGCGGAAGTCCGGCGGCAGCAACGGGCGCCACGGGCGCTTCGGCCGGCGGCCCGAGCGCAAGCATCCCCAACCCTGTCGCATCCGGCGGCGCACCGACTCCGGTTGGCTCAGCCGCCCTGCCGTCGGCTGCTGCGGCCAAGCAGCCTCTGGATCCCAAAGCCAACTTCGACTGGCCCGAGACCGCGAGCGGTGGTGGTGCGATCTGCCAAGAGGGAACGTACACAGGCACTTTCGACTGCCTGTTCACCGATCCCTCGGGCGTGATCCCCGACGTCGAGCTGATGGGCCCGGTGTCACTGACGTTCACGAAGTCGATGGATGGCGAGTTTCTGGTGATCACGGACGGCGCGTTCGAGGCGGTCGGCAACGACCTCATCGGCGGCAAGGCGAAGATCACGGGCAAGCTCGACTGCAGCAGCTTGACGCTGACGGCGATGGCTGTGGACGGCGAGTGGACGATCGGCGATCCGAACGCACCTCTGCTGCCCGGCGGCGGGCTCGAAGGCGACATCACCGGTACGCTCGACCCCACGACTGGCACGCTCTCCGGGCGTTGGAGCTTCGCGGACCCGCAGCTCGGCGCGTGCCCTGGAACCTGGTCGGTGATGCACGCGCCCTAGCGCGCGTCGTGCTCAGCTCGCGGTGCGCGCCACCTCGACCGCGTCGAGAATCGCGGCGCGCAGCGTGTCGAGGCTGCGTACGCCTTCGATCAGCCCTGGCCGGGCGCCGTACACGGCATCGAGCGCGGCGCCGACCGCCTCGAGGCTCGGCTGCGCTCCGAGCAAGCGCGCTTCGAGCTGGGCGGGGCATGCACGGTGCTGGTAGAAGTCGCCGGCCAGGCGTGAGGCGCTCACGCATCCGCGGGCGTCGAGCCGCACGCCCGCGCTCACGAAGCCGATGGCTTCTTCGCGAGGCTGCGACCAGCGCAGACCTCCATCGTCGCGCAAGTCCACGCCGAGCGTTGCCCGGAGCTCGGACGAACGCCGTTGCTCGCTTGCATCGGGCGCGCGCTGCACGGGCTCGAGGTGGAACGCGCTCACGTAGCCGTCGGCGATCGTGGCCAAAGCCTGTGCGGGCGCGATCGCTACGCCCGCGGCGCGCAAGGTGGTCGGTTGTCTTCCGCGCAACGGCGGCGCTTCGGGTGTCGGATAGCCGCTGAGCTCCATGGCGGGCGTGAACGCGGTGTCGAACGCCACGAAGGCCTCGAGTAGCACGCGGCCGTCGCTCGCTTCGTCCCATCCGAGGTATGCGCCGGGCGCCTTGCCGAGCGCCACGAAGTCGCGGCCGAAGTAGTTCGCAGGCACGCCCAGCGCGCGCAGCCCAGCCAAGAGCCCGCGGACGTTGCGGTTCAGGATGCGACCCGGTGGGCAGGCCATGAGCGTCGAGGCGTCGGCGAGGCCGAGCGCGAAGTACAAGAGACCCTGCGCCGCCCACACCGCCGTTCCGCCCGTGCGCCGGCGCAGCACGGGCAGCGCGAGCGCGTCGAACGCTTCGGCCCGCAGCGCCTGAGGCGCATGTTGGTAGGCGCCGAGCGCCACCGCCGCGCCGTCGAGCACGGCGCCGTACAACAGCACGGGCTCCTGCTCGCCGACGGATCCGAGCAAGCTCTGGCCCCTCGCCAGCGCCTCGGCCGCCGGCAGTGCCTCATCGAGATGAATCCGTGCCGTGACCATCAGGTCCGACGTCCGCGGAGAGGCACTTGCTGCATCGCGCGCCACTCTCCCCCGGGCTAGATGGGTGCGCAAGCTCGGTGCCCCGACACCCGCCGAGCGCCCTGCACTTCCAGTTGACGGCGGAGCCCGCTGGCCTTACGAGTTGGGTCGAGCGGCTCGATCGTTCCGCGCCGCGGCAACCTCTCAGCAAGAGCCAATATCAGTGGAAGAAGCCCTCCGCAATCGCATCTCAGAGCTGGTCGAAGGCAACCGCGTCGTGCTGTTCATGAAGGGCACGCGCAACTTCCCGCAGTGCGGATTCTCCGCCACGGTGGTGCAGATTCTGAACGAGCTGGTGCCCGAGTATCACACGGTCAACGTGCTCAAGGACCCGGACGTCCGCGAGGGCATCAAGGAGTTCTCGAGCTGGCCGACGATTCCGCAGCTCTACGTCGGAGGCAAGTTCGTCGGCGGCTGCGACATCGTGCGCGAGATGTACGTCGCAGGTGAGCTGCAGAGCGCGCTCGGCGTGAAGGACGAGGTGGGGCCGCCCAAGGTCGCCTTGACGCCGGCCGCCGTGCAGGCGTTTCGCCAGGCGTCGGAGGGCCAGGAGGGCGCGCTCCGGCTCTCGGTCAGCAGCCGCTTCGAGTACGAGCTCGCGCTCGACGAGCAGCGCAGCGGCGACTTCGAGGTCGACGCCGGTGGCATCAAGGTGCTGGTCGATCGCATGAGCGCCAAACGCGCCGACGGCGTGCGCATCGATTACTCGAGCGAGCAGGGCGGCGGGTTCCGCATCGACAACCCGAACGAGCCGGCGCGCGTGCGCTCGCTCGGGCCCGCGGCGCTCAAGCGCATGCTCGACGCGGGCGAGGCGCCCAAGCTGGTCGACGTGCGGACCGAAGCCGAGCACGCGACCGCGCGGATCGAGGGCGGCAAGCTGCTCGAGGACATGGAACAAGAGCTCGAGTCGCTCGACCGCGACACGCCGCTCGTCTTCTATTGCCACCACGGCAATCGCAGCGCGAACGCAGCCGATCGCTACCTGCGCGAGGGTTTTACCCGCGTGTACAACCTCGAGGGCGGCATCGACGCCTGGTCACGCGAGGTCGACCCGAGCGTGCCGCGGTACTAGGCCCTGAGCACGCGAGCAGGCCGGCCGCTCAATCCGGCGCGGGCTCGGTGTCGTGGAACTTTCGCACGTCGAGCAAGAGCGAGCCGTCTTCGGTCTCGGAGAGCACGTCGGCGTGGCGCGTCTGCCACAAGATCTGGGGCGCGAAGTAAATGTGGCTGGCGTGGACGAGCTGCATCGAGGTGTCGTCGAGACCGACGATCATCAAATGCAGCTCCGCTTCTTCGGCTGCGAGCGACTCGGCTGTGGCGCCGTGCAGCGGGCTTTGCGCGTCGATCGGGTGCAGGATCATCCAGCTGCGCGAGAGCGAGTGCGCGCGCTCTCGCGCCAGCTCGAGGTCGAGCGTGCGGTAGAAGGTCTTGCCTTCGGCAGTGCGCTCGGTGCGCGAGAAAGCACAGCGGATCTGCAGGTCCACGATCCGGTTGCCGCGCTCGTTGCCGATGCGGATCGCGAGTGTGGGCACGCCATTCATCTTGTGAATCACGGCTTCGCGCGAAAACACCACGCGCGCGGTCGGCCGCGAGAACTTGGCAAACACGAGCCCGGTGGCGAGCGCGGTGACGATCAGACCGGCGATCGCTTCAAGCACGACCAGCGCGTTGGCCGCGCCCGTCTCCGGGTACATCGCGCCGTAGCCGATCGTGCCCATCGTCTGCACGCTGAAGTAGAACGCGTCGGCAAACGAGCCCGGCTCCGCGTGCGCGATGCCGCCCGTGAGCAAGAAGCCGAGCGCGAACAGCGCGTTTGCAGTCAGAAAACCGAGCGCGATCGTGCCGAGCGTCGCCGACCAAGGCAGGCGCAAGAGCGCGTGGTAGAAGTCGCGCAGCGGCTTGCGCCGATCGCCGATCACGCGGATCTCGTAGTCCGCCCCCGGCAGTCGGATGGTGACGGGTCTGCGCGGCACGGCCCGAGTTTCGACGGAGTCACGGCGCACACCAAGAAACCGGCGCAGCGCGGCGCCGTGGGACCAGGCGCTCTCTGGCTCAATTCCAGCCGGTCATGCTGTTGGTCTGGGTCAGGACCGCGTGCACGGATTGCACTTGACCGTCGCGCATCTTGAACAGATGGAAGTCGTCGTACCCGCCCAGGAACACCGTGAAGCCGACGGTGATACCCGCTTCGACGTCGATGACGTGTAGCCGGGGATTCAAGACAGGCGTGCCGCCAC
>JBIOJD010000300.1:0-5219 GCA_044450485.1 Polyangiales bacterium
CATGGCGACCAGCGCTCACAGCGACGCTCTCCCGCTCGAGCCCGCGAAGAACGCCTTGGCGCCTGCGCGTTGCATGTCCACTTGGGCCGCGCACAAGTGCAGGCCTTCCACCGCGCTGCTCAAGCTGCGTGGTCCGCCTGAAAGCCCGGCGATCTTGGGGCCGAAGAACGCCTGCACGTGATCGGCCATGGCGTTGCTGCAGAACGCCCACGCAAGCCCCGGCAGCCAGCCGCCATGTTGCTTCGAGACGCGCTCCACCAGCGCGTCGAAGTGCTGCTCCAGAAACTGCCACGCCGCTTGCCGGGTCCGCTCGTCACCGAGCTGCATGCGGATCGGGGTGAAGACCTCGTTCACGTGGAGGCCGGGATCGAGCGACAGCGCCAGCACCTGCTCGCTGCGCGCATCCGTGACCGAGCACAGTGCCGAAAGCAGTCGGTCGCGCTCGACCGAGTCGCCCGCGCGGCGCATGCGAACGAGCACGTCATCGAACAGGGCGCGGTCGCCATCTTGCAGGGCCGTGACCAACGCGGGTGTTCGCAGATCGGCCGCTAGCTCGGCGCTCTTCGCCCCTGCTCCCGCGAGGTAGGCACGTCCGAGCTTCGCGAGCTGCGCTCGCACGCCTGGATCTCGCGCCGTGTCCGACAGGAACCACGCGAGCGATGCGCGCAACAGTCTGGCATCGCCGCTCTCGCCTGCTCGCTCCGCGTAGCCGAGCCGCTGCAGCCGCCCGGCATAGAGCGAGCGTGCAAAACGCTCGAGCGCGGGGCGTTCCGCCGGCTCGAGCAAGTAATCGCGCGCGAAGCGAAGCAGCCCCATGGGCACGGTGGCTACGTTGCGGTCCGCGTCGGCGGCGAGCGCCGGCAGCGCCGCGAGCACACTCCGTGCGTCGAGCGCTCCACTCTCGAAGCCTGCGTGCAGGCTGTCCGCGAACGAGAGCCTCTCCCGGACGGATAGCGCTGCAAAGCCTACGCCACCGAGCTTGGCGAGATCGCGCGCGGGCAGGGCGAAGCGGTAGTAGCCCGCGCCACCAGCGTTCGGCATCACCCAGTCGGGGCACGTGCCGTGCGCATCCTTCAGCTCGAGATCGCCCGCGGGCTCGCTCAGCAGAACGCAGCTCTCGTGGGCCACGCCGCGCACGCCGTACCGAGCGCAGACTGGAACCTGCCAGCTTCGCGCGCTCTCCCCGGTGGATCCTGCGGGCAGGTAGCGCGATTGCCGCAGCGATAGGGAGGCACGCCCCGCGTCACAGCGCAGCTCGGCCGTGATCAGCGGAACGCCGACCTGGTCGAGAAAGCTCCCCATGGCCGAGGTCACGTCCTTGCCCGACTCGGCCGAGAGCGCCGCCAGGAGCGCGGCTGCATCCGCGTTGCCGTCCGCGTGCGCCCGCAGATACGCCTGGACCCCGCGGCGAAAGGTCTCTTCGCCGAGAAAACGCTCGAACATCGCGAGCACCGCAGCGCCTTTTTGATAGGTGATGCCGTCGAATGCGTTGACGATGTCGTGCGTGCTCTCGATCGGCTGGCGGATCTTGCGCGCGCTCACGCGGCTGTCGCCGTCCATCACCCACAAGGCCGACGACAAGAGGTCGACTTCTGCGTGGTACTCCGGGTGGACTGCGGCCACGGTCCTCGTCGCCATGAAGGTCGCGAACGCCTCGTTGAGCCAGGTGTCGTCCCACCACGGCATGGTGACGAGGTCCCCCGTCCAGTGGTGCGCGACCTCGTGGGCCACGATGTTGGCGTAACGCCGCAGCTGCGACTCCGCCGCGTGCTCGCCGTCGAACAGCAAGATCGACTCGCGAAACGTGATCGCGCCCGCGTTCTCCATCGCACCCGCGTCGAAGTCGGGCACGGCGATCAGATCGAGCTTGGGATAGGGGTACGCGATCCCGAAGTAGCGCTCCAGCTCGAGCAGCAAGGGCGCGGCGTGCTCGAGCGTGTATTTCAACGCGGCGCCCTTGCCCGCGGCCGCGACTCCGCGCAACGGCAGTGGACCCGGCCGCACCTCGCTACGCGCGATCGGCTCCGCCTGCACCACGTCGAACGGTCCGACGATGAACGCGACGAGATAGGTCGGCAGCGGTCTGGTGGTGGCAAAGCGCACGCGCTTGCGCCCGTCTGGCAACGGCTCGCTCGCGAGCTCGGGCGTGTTGGCGATCGCGACATCCGCGGCTCCCACCGTGAGCGTGACGTCGAATGGAGTCTTGAACGCCGGCTCGTCGAAGCAGGGAAACGCTTCCCTCGCACTGACCGGCTCGAACTGGGTGAATGCATAGGCCTTGCCGTCCGAGCGCACCCGGTACAGCCCGGCGAGCTGCGCGCCGAACGGGGCGTCGTAGACGAGCTCGAGAACGGCCTTGCCGGCCGGCAACGGGCTCTCGAAATCGAGCCGCGCAACGCCTTCGTCGTTCACCTGTCGAAAGCTGGCAGCCACCGCCTTCTCGCCCGCTTTGGCGCGCGCCGCGCTCACGTGCAGGCCGCGCGCGTGCAGCCACACCCGCGAGGTGCTCTGTGACAGGTCGACCGCGATCCGCGCGGTGCCCGAGAAGGTCTCTCGCTCCGGCGCGATCTCGAGCTCGAGGCTGTAGCTGGAAGGCCGAACGTCGCGCGGCAACTTGCCCTTGGGCGGCGCGTCGCTGGCTGGCGTCGGGGCGGCTCGCGTCGGTGCGGCGCCCGCGCTGCTGCGAGCAGACGCACAACCGCTCGCAAGCAAGGCCAACAGCCCGATCAGCTTGCACAGCTCGAGCACGGTGCGGAGGTTGCGAATCGTGCTCGTGGTCGAGAGCTTGCTGTCGAAGTAGGCGTTGGTCAGCTTCGTGCGCGCGACCCCGTTCGGCAGGCACAGAAAGATCTCGCGGCCGCGCACCGCGAGCTCGTCGGGCAACGAGCGGGTTGGATCCAGCGTTGCGATCTGCTTTGCGGTGGGTGTGTCGGCGAGGAACGCGACGTGCAGGCTCGCCGGGTCTGCGCCCCTTCGCACGAAGGGGTTGCTGCGCACCGCTTCGTTCAGCTCGGCGGCGGTGCGCGTCACGACCGGGACACGCAGGTCGAAGCGTTTCTCGATCGCGGCCGCGATCCGCTCGGGCAGCCGTCCGGTGACTCGGCTCGGCGCGCGGTACACGACGTTGCCGCTCTGGATGTAGGTCCGCACGTCGCTGCAGCCTTCGGCCGCGAACAGCGCAGCGAGGTCGGTCATGCGCAGCTTGTTCTTGCCGCCGACGTTGATGCCGCGCAGCAGCGCGACGTGGGAGCCCGGTGCGTCGGCCTTGGCCATGACGCGGACCATGCCACGAGATCATGGCGCCTGTCGCGGCTGCAGGCGCGCAGGTGCGGCCGTCAGCTAGCCAGTGCTGTGCGGGGCGAGCGACCCGGGAGCTGCTCGAGGATCTGCGCCAGCTGCCGGCGATCGAGCGGCTTGAGCAGACATGGATTCTCGATCGAGGCCACGAACTTCTCGACCGGCTCCGTGAATACGCCACCGGTCACGAAGACGACGCGCGGCACGATCTCGGGCCGCACCGTCTTGAGCGCTTCGTAGAAGTCGGCGCCGTTCTTGCCCGGCAGCATCAGATCGCAGAGCACGAGGTCGAATTCTCGCTCTCGGCAGAGCGCGAGCGCGGCGTCGACGTCGTGCGCGATTCGCACCTCCGGACCCTTGATCAGGCGCGCCACCGACCGCGCCACGAGCACGTCGTCGTCGACCACCAGAACCGACGCCAGCGTCGCGCCCGGCGTAGGCGCAGGTGCGGCCACGATCGCCTGCGGGGCGGCCTTGGCCAACGTGACGCGAATCAGCGTCCCTTCGCTCACGCGGCTCTGAGCTTCGATCGAGCCTCCGAACGAGGTGACGAGCTTGTGGCAGAGGTAGAGACCGAGGCCCGTGCCCTTGCCCTGGGGCTTGGTGGTGAAGAACGGGTCGAAGACCTTGCCCACGATGTGCGGCGGGATCCCCAGGCCGTTGTCGCTGATCTCGATCGCGACTTTGTCCTCGCCTACGCACAGCGAGCGAACCACGATCTGGTTCGCGGACATCGGCCGCTCGTGCATGGCATCGATCGCATTGGTCAGCAGATTCATGACGATCTGCACCAGCCTTCCAGCAATCGCTTGGGCTTTAGGCAGCTCGCCCAGTGCCACCTCCACGCCGGTCCGGTGCTTGAGCTGGTTGTCGAGGATGCGCAGCGCGGTGAGAATCGCCTCGTTCACATCCGTCGGCCCGGCCGGGCGCTCGTCGGGCCGCGTCTGCTCCTTCAGATCGCTGACGATGTTCTTGATCCGCTCCGCGCCCTCCCGCGCCTCGGCCAGCGCCGTGAGCAGGTCCGGCCGAATCTGAGTCGAGCTCCGGGTCGCCTCCAACTCTCGCAGCACGAAGTCCACGTTTCCGTGGACATAGGCCAGCGGATTGTTGATCTCGTGCGCGACTCCGCTGGCCAACGTGCCGAGCGCGGTCAGCCGCTCGGTCACGCGCAGGTTGGCCTCCAACGCGCGTTGTTCGGTAACGTCGCGCAGCAGCACCAGCGCAGATGCGCCGGAGATCGCCGCAACCCGCATCTCGACTCTGCGCACGCCGTGCGGGTCGCGCAGCTCCCGCTCGAGAGTCTGCGGTTCCCGGCTCGTGAGCGCGCGCTCTATCGCGTCGCGCGTCTCGTCGCACTCCGTCCTCGAGAACAGCCGCCAGAGCGGGTCGCACAACAGGCTGAGGTTGGTCGCGCGCTGGCTGAGGTCGCTGCGTTGCCCGTCGAACACCTCGACGACCTTGCCCGCTGCATCCACCACCATCATCACGTCCGGGACGGCTTGCACCACGGCGCGCAACCGAGACTCGCTCGCGCGCAGCGCGTGCTCGACCGCCTGCCGCCGCAGGATGTCGCGGCTCAGGTCGTTCTCGCTCTGGCTGAGCAAGCTGAGCGTCACGATCTGACCGCGCACCGTCACGTAGCCGAGGCCTGCGATGGTCCCGATCGCCGACAGCACGTAGAGCGCTTCGGTGCGAGGCTTGCTCACGAGCGCGACGGACGCGAGCGTGGCGAAGACCACGTAGCCGAAGTACCACGCGAGCTGGCGCGTGTTGGTCAGCGCGTGCGTCGAGACGGCGATGAAGCCGGCCAGCGTCACGAACATGCCGAGCACCATCGTGCGATCGATCTGGTTCGCGACCAGCAGCACGAAGACGTTGGTCGTGATCATGTACGAAAGCGCGAGCAACAGCGCCGGCAAGCG
>JBIOJD010000301.1:0-5204 GCA_044450485.1 Polyangiales bacterium
ATGTGCGCAGCGTGTCAAAGCACTTGCTTTGCTGGTAGCTCTGCGCTTGCTCGATTGCAAGAGGGCAGGGCAGTGCGCAGCGGACCTGCGATGAACGAGCTACGCGGGTATTACCCGGTACGTAGACCTGGGCTATAGTTCTTTCCGGGTGAGTAGTGTTACGGGGTCGGGCCTCAGTCATGGCTTCTGCTTCGCACATCCTGCCGTTTTGCGTCCTGAGCCTGTCGGTGGCGGCATGCGGCGCTACGGCTCCTAGCTCGAGCGGGTCCAAGAGCAGCTCGAAAAGTAGCTCGACGAAGCGCGTAGCCGACACATCGGATAGCGGCCTCGATCTGAGCCAGTTCGGTCCGGGAGACGCTCAAGTGGGCGCGGACGTGGGCTCGGACGAGTGCAACGACCTGATCGCGCACGATAAACCGACCGCCGGCGACACGACGCCTTTCACGATACCGACCGGCGAGACCTACGGCTGCTTCTACTTCCAATCTCCGTTCACCGACGAGGTGCAGGGCACGGGCTTCGGCGCGGTCATCGACAACTCGCGCGTGCTCCACCATTGGCTGCTCTACGACCTCCGCTCCGTGCACGACGACGGCGACGTCCAGAGGTGTCTGGGTACCCATCCCGACGCCGCCGTCCTCAGCGGCTGGGCGCCAGGCGCAGCGGACACACATTTCCCGGCGAACATCGGGATGGCGATTCCATGGGGTCCGGACGGGCGCTTCGTGCTCGAGGTGCACTACGTCAACAACACTGGTACAACTCAGTCCGACCGTAGCGGTGCGCGCATTTGCGCGACGCACACCCCGCGCCCGCACACTGCAGCGCTCACCTGGCTCGGCACCGAGAACATCGGCGGGCCGATGGGGATTCCGCCGGGCGAGACCACGACCGTGAGCGGTACCTGCACGCCCGCGCGCGCCGGCTACCCGGCGGACCAACTGATCCACACCCTGACCGTGCTGCCCCACATGCACAAGCTCGGCAGGCACATGCAGATTCTCGTGCATCGCAGCGGTGGCACCACCGACGTCTTGGCCGATCACGACTTCGATTACAACAATCAAGTAGGCTTCGACATGCTCGGCGAAGTCTACGAGGGTGACACGCTCGAGACGCGCTGCACCTACGACAACACGACTGATCACTCCGTGCCCTACGGTCCGACCACGGCGCAGGAGATGTGCTACGCGTTCGCAATCGGGTATCCGGCGGGCGCGCTCGATCACCCCTTGCCCAGCTTCGCCGGGGCGCAGAATACGTGCTTGTACTGAGCTAGAGCGCGGAGCGCATGGCTCCGAGGGGCGCGGGGAGGCCGGTCCAGCGCTCGAAGGCGAGGGCGCCTTGGTGGAGGAGCATGCCGAGGCCGTCGACGACGGGGAGGCCGAGGGAACGCGCGCGGCCCAGCAGCGCGGTCTCGCGCGGTTTGTAGACCAGATCGCATACGGTGGCGCCGGGTGCGAGCGCGCGCAGAGGCAGCGCGTCTGCGAAGGCTTGGGCGTTTGCAGCGCTCGCGAGCGTTGCGCTCGTGGCTTGAATCAGCAGCGAACGACCGGTGCACGCCGTTGCGAGGCCCGTAGCCAGATCGCTCGTCGTGAGAACGCTCTGCGCGCAATGCGCGCGCAGCTCGGTGACAAGCCCCTCGGCGGCCTCCTCGCGGCGTGCTGCGACCGCGATCTCCGCGACGCCTGCGGCGGCAAGGCCCACCACCGTCGCGCGTGCGGCGCCACCTGCGCCGAGAACCACCGCGCGCGCTCCTTGCAGCCAAACGCCCGCCTCGCGCAAGGAACGCGTCAGACCCTCGGCGTCGGTGTTCGCGCCGATCAAGCGCTCGCCGTCGCGAAGCACGGTGTTGACGGCGCCGATCGCCGTCGCAGCCGGCTCGATCACCGACAAGAACGGCATGATCGCGCTCTTGTGCGGCAGCGTGACGTTCCAGCCCGAGAGACCGAGCGCCCGCGCTGCCTCGACTGCGCGGCCGAGCCGCTCGGGCGGCACCGCGTAGGGAACGTAGACCGCGTCCACCTGCAGCACCGCAAACGCGGCGTTGTGTATGGCTGGGGAGCGCGAGTGCGCGACCGGCCAGCCCATCACGCCGTAGACCGCGGTCACTCGCGCACCCGAGCGCGTAGCTCGCCCTCGTGCAAGCGCAATCGAAGCTCGTCGCCCGGAGCCGCATCGCGAGCGCGCAGCAAGGCGCGGCCGCTTCCTGCGTGCAGTGCAATCGCATAGCCCCTCGACAGCACCGCGAGCGGGGAGAGCGCGTGCAGGCGCGCCGCTTGCTCCGACAACCGCGACCGCGCGCGAGCGGACAGGGCGGCCGCCTGAGCGTGGAGCCGCTGTCGCAGCTCTCCGAGCTGCGTGCGGTCCTGTGCGCAGAGCCAGCGCGGGTCACGGCGCTCGAGCCGCTCCTGCTCCGACGCGAGCCGCTCGGCCCGTGCGCGCAATAGCGCTCGCGCGGCGCGTGCGAGGCGTTCGCGAGTGACTCGGAGCCGGTCGCGATGCTCGCGGAGCGAGCCGCGAGGATCCCGCACGCCACGGCCTAGACGTTCCAGCCGCAATTGCGCCCGCTGCAGGCGCACCTCCATCGCGCGCTCGAGCGCGCGGCGTCCGGTCGAGAGCTCGGACTGCAACGCGCGCCGGTCGGGCACGCACAGCTCGGCGGCGTTGCTCGGTGTCGCTGCTCGCACGTCAGCGACCAGATCGGCGATCGTCAAGTCGACTTCGTGGCCGACTGCGCTCACGACGGGCACCCGGCACGCTGCAATTGCTCGCGCGACGCCTTCGTCGTTGAAGGCAAACAGGTCCTCGGCCGCGCCGCCTCCGCGACCCACGATCACCACGTCGAGCTCGGGCAGGCGTTGGATCGCAGCGAGCGCCTCGATGATCGAGCGCGGGGCGTCGTTGCCTTGTACGAGACATGGCGCGACGACGATGCGCAAGGGACAGCGCTCGCTGGCGACGCGAATGATGTCGTGCAGCGCGGCACCGTGCTCGCTCGTCACCACACCGAGCACCCGCGGCACCCGCGGCAGCGGCCGCTTGCGCTGCTCCGCGAGCAGCCCCTCGGCCTCGAGCTTGCGACGCAGCGCCTCGACCTGCGCCTGCAGCTCTCCGAGCCCTTGCGGGAGCGCGATGCGCGCGATGAGCTGAAAGCCGCCACGCGGCTCGAACAGGGTGAGCGAGCCGCGGAGCTTCACCCGCGCGCCGTCCTCCAGCCGGGCGCGGCTCCTGCGCGCGTCGCTGCGAAACATCACGCACCGCAGCTGCGCCTGCTCGAGCTCGTCGTTGAGCGTGAAGTACACATGGCCCGAGCCTGCGTGCGTGACGTCCGAGAGCTCGCCCTCGATCCACACGTCGGCCCAGCGCTCTTCGAGCACCAGCCGCACCATGCGGTTGATCTGGCCGACGCGATAGACGCGCTCTTCCGAGTCGCCGTCGCGGCCGCCACGCTCGAACAAGGGCAGCGTCGACATGCAGGCGACCGTATGCCAACTTGTGCGGCGTTTGAAGGGCCACGCGTTGCCAGAGATCCCGCAGTACGTCGTCGGTCTGGGCGCGAACCTCGGCTCGCGCAGGGCCAGCTTGGCTGCGGCGCTCGAGCTACTCGCTGCGCGTCCGCAGTGCGCTCTCGGTCGCGTCTCGAGCCTGCACGAGAGCGAGCCGATGGGACCACCGCAGCCGCGCTATCTCAACGCCGCGGCGTGCGTGAACAGCGACCTGCACCCGCGCGAGCTGCTCGAGGTGTTGCTCGAGATCGAAGCTTCGCTCGGGCGGACGCGCGGCGAGCGCTGGGGCGCGCGCGCGGTCGACCTCGATCTGCTGTGGGCGCCGGAGCCCTTCGCAGACGCGCGGTTGGTCGTGCCGCATCCGCGCCTGGCCGAACGCTGGTTCGCGCTCGGACCGCTGCTCGAGGCCGCGCCCGAGCTCGCGCCGAGCTACGCCGAGGATCTTCATAGGCTCGTCGCGCACAGCGCCGAAGGCACGGCTCCGGCGCTCGCACCTCCGGGTTGGCACGCCGGGCCTCACGCTCGCATCGTGCGTCGCCTGCGCGATGCCGCGCTCGAGCTCGAGGTCACGGCGGCGGACCGCGCAGAGGCGCTGGCCGCAACCCTGACCGCTTTGGGCACGGAGCTCTTCGGTCGCGCCGGGTGTAGGGCAAGCGAGGCGCTCGTCCTACTGCACGCCGCCGAGCCCGCGGACGCCGTGCATCTTGCGCTCGCGCATGCGGCGCGAGGCTTTTGTTTCCAGCGCGGCACGGTCTCTAACCTCGTGCTGGGCCGTGTCGACGCACATCTGCTCGGCAGGCGAGACGCGGCTGCGGCGTGTTGCCCCGAGCTGCTCGCCGTGGTCGAGCGCGCTGACGACGCCGGTCACACCCTCTTCGTCACGGTCCGGTTCTACGCTCCTGGCGACATGTAGGATCTGGTTTTTTTCCCGCAGATCCCCGAAGGTTAACCCATGGTCGATCTGCGCAAGGACAAGCGCGCGCCCGCGTCGCTCAAAGTCAAGTACAAGAGCGCTACGGTCGACGAGTTCATCGAGCACTTCGGCAGCGATGTCTCGCGCAGCGGCGTCTTCATCAAGACCAAGAAGCCGATCGAGAACGGCGCCTTGCTCAAGCTCGAGCTGCAGCTCAACGACGCATCGCCAGTGATCGCCGGTATCGGTCGGGTGTGCTGGCGTCGCGAAGCGGCCCCTGATCCCAGCCTCCCGGCCGGAATGGGGATCAAGCTCATCAAGCTCGACCCCGACAGCCGCGCCATCATCGACCGGATCGTCGAAGGTCGCGGCGCCAAGCCGTCGCGTTTCGATCAGACTCAGGGCGCCGAAGTGGCATCCGCTTCGGAGCCTCCGCCAGCCGATACGGGCAGCCTCGCTCCTCTACCGACAGCGGTCGCGGCTGCCCCGCCGAGCGCGGTGCCAGCACCCGTCGCTGCATCGAGGATCGCAGCGCCGTTGCCCGCACCGCCTGCGGCCGTGGTCGCGCCGCGCATGAGCGCGGCCAGGCCTCCCGGTCTGCCCCCGCCTGCTGCGATCAAGCCTTCGCTCGGTGCGCGCCCGCCCGCGGTCAAGGTCGCAGGCCTCTTCGCAGACAGCCCGCTCGCGCGCAACGCCGCGCCCGAGCCAAGAGCTGAGGGCTCTCGGCCGAGCTCGTTTTTCCCACCTGCGCCCCACGCGTCTCCGTTTGGCGCCGCGCCACG
>JBIOJD010000302.1:0-5201 GCA_044450485.1 Polyangiales bacterium
GAACAGCTGCGTCCCGATCGCGCTCAAGCGCTTGTTGCGAGGGACGCGCGGCGAAGAGCGCATGACCGCCATGTTCGAGGGCGAGTACCAGACGCTCGCCTCGCTGCGCCATCCGGGCATCGTCGAGGTCTACGACTACGGCGTCGACGCTGCGGGGGCCTACTACACGATGGAGCTGCTCGACGGTAAGGACGTACGCGAGCTGTCACCGTTGCCGTTTCGCGAGGCCTGCCGATATCTACGCGACGTGGCATCGGCGCTGGCGTTGCTCCACGCGCGGCGCCTGCTCCACCGCGATCTCAGCCCGCGCAACGTGCGCGTGGCGGCCGACGGCCGCTGCAAGCTGTTCGATTTCGGCGCGCTCGCGACCTTCGGCATCAGCGGCGAGGTCGTCGGCACGGCGCCGTGCGTGCCACCCGAGGCACTGCGCGGAGCCCCGCTCGACCAGCGTTCCGACTTGTATGCGCTCGGCGCGCTCGGCTACTTCATGCTGAGCGGCCGGCACGCGTTCCCTGCGAGCGACGTGCGGGAGCTGCCCACCTGCTGGCAGAACGAGCTCGTCGCGCCGTCCGAGGCGCTGGCGAGGAGCAGGCGCGACGGCCGCGAGGCCCCGCGTGTGCCCCGCGACCTCGATCGTCTGCTCTTGTCCCTCTTGAGCCTCGATCCGCTGGCGCGTCCGAGCACCGCGGCCGAGGTCATCGATCGCATCAACGTGATCGCACATCTCGACGCCGAGCCCTTGCCCGACGTCTCGCTCAGCTACCTCGCCTTCGCCCGTCTGGCCGGCCGGGATGCCGAGCTGGAACGGCTGCAAAGCGCGCTCGAGCGCGCGCAACACGGGCGTGGGGCCTGCGTGGGCCTCGGTGGGCCGCGGGGTATCGGCAGCTCGCGGCTGCTCGGAGAGATCTCGGTGCGCGCGCAGCTCGCGGGCGCGCTCTGCGTGCGCGTCGACGGGGCGGTATCGAGCGGACCCTACGGCGCGGCGCGCGAGCTCTGCAAGCAGCTCGTCGACATGGCGCCCGACGACGCGGTCGCGGCCGCACAGGGTCGCGCCGAGGTGCTCGCACGTTTTTCGCCCGTGCTTCGCACGCGGCTCGGCGTGACGCCATCGGACCAGCGCGGCAACGCGCCCGGCGAGGGGCGCAAGCGCACTCAAGCGGCGCTGCGGGCCTTCATCTGCGAGCTGGCGGCGCGGCGTGGTCTGCTGCTGGTCGTGGACAACGCCGAGCAGGTCGATGAAGCTTCGGCAGTCCTGCTCGCGCGCTTGGCGCACGACGCACCGCGACAGCGCTTGCTTTTGTGCGTCGCCTGGCACGACGGCGAGATCGGTCAGGCGAGCGCCGCCGTGCGCCTGCTGGCTGAGGGGTCGGAAGCGTTGCGTCTGCGCGAGCTCGATCCGGCGCAGACCGCTGCGCTCGCCGTGTCGCTGTTCGGTCAGCTCGCCAACGTGCGGCGGCTGGCGCAGTGGCTGCACGAGCGCACGGCAGGCAACCCCGGCGCCTGCATCGATCTGTGCGAGCACTTGGTGCGCGAGCGCGTGATCCGCCACCTCGACGGGACGTGGGTGATCCCGGGTGAGATCGCCGCGGGCCGCGAGCTGCAGAGCGTGCAGGACGCGATGCAAGCGCGGCTGTCACGTCTGTCGCGAGACGCGCTCGGTGTGGCAGAGGCGCTCAGCATCGAGCGAGGGCAGATGGCGCTCGAGCTGTGCGTCGCGCTCGCGCGCGGTGAGGGTGTGGCCTCGCCCTTCGGTGGAATCGAAGAGCTCGCCGCACACGGCTTCATCGTGGCCTCGACGGAGACCGGCCGCTTCGCCGAGGAGGGCCTGCGCGACCAGATCATTCGTGGCCTCGGTGTGGAGCGGCTCCGGCAGCTGCACTTGCGTTTGGCCGAGCTGATGATGGAGCGCGGGCTGCGCTCGGTCGACGACCGCTTGCGCGCGGGCTTTCACTTGCTGCACGGTGGCGACGAGGGTCGTGGCGCCGATCTGCTCGCTCGAGCGGGGCTCGAGCTGGTGTACGACAGCGACGAGATGCCTTCGGCGGCGCCCGCGCTCGAGGCGGCGCTCGCGGTGTATCGCAAGCTCGGTCGTTCGTTGGCGGAGCAAGCGCGACTGCTCGGACCACTGGCGATCGCTGGCTACCACACGGACTTCCGCCTGGCGCAGCGCTACGGTGCGGAGGCGACCGCTGCGCTCGGTCGCTTGGTCGGGCTCGATTTGGCACAGCGCCTTCGGCCATGGCTCGGCCGCAAGCTCTCGCTCTACGTGGGCCTCGCGACTGCGGCGCTGCGCTTCACCTTGTCTCGCAGAGCACGGCGTGAGGGCTCGTTCGGCGACGCAGTCGTGCTCACGGTGCAATGTGCTTTCTCGCAGGTCGCCGTCGCGGCGTTGTGTCTGGACACGGCTTCGCTGCGGACGCACATCCGCCCGCTCGAGGCGCTCTCGGCGCTCGGCCGGCGCCACGCCGGAGGTGTCGTGCACGAGCTCGCGCGTGGCTTGCTTCACCTGATCGAGGACCGCCCGGCGGATGCGACCGCAGGGTTGCGTGGGGTACTGCAGGTGCTCGAGCACGAACGCGTGCGCGCGCTCGACGGTGCCGCGCACGCGCTCAATCGCGGCGGCGTGCTCTACGCGCTCGGTGTGCTCGCGGGCTTTCGCGATGGCGCCGAGGCGCTGCGTCGAGCCGACGCGCTCGAGGGCATCGGGCTGCGGCTCTACGATCTCGTCGCCGAACAGGTGCGCGCGAATTTCTACGCCAATCGCGGCGAGATCGCGCTGGCCGAGGCCCACCGCGAGCGGGTCGAGCTGTACGCCCTCGACACCGGGTCGAGCTGGCAGGCCGAAGTGTGGGCGCCGAGCGCGATGATGAACGCGTACATCATCACGCGGGACGTGCTCGGCATCAAACGGACCGCGCAGCAGCTCGCCCAGCTCGCCGAAGAGATCCCTTCGCTGCGGTTGTTCGCCAGGCTGGCTGAGGCGTCCTATCGGCTCGTGCGCGGGGACGCCCGCGGCGCGATCGAGCTGATCGAGACGATTCTCTCCGAACGTCCGCCGCGCTCGTTCATCGGCTGGGCCGGCACCTGCGGATCGTTGGCCTGGGCCTACAACATGGTGGGCGAGCACGCGCGCGCGAAAGCGGTTTGCCAGAGCGCGTTGACGCAGCTCGCCCCCGAGGACCTCGACTACGTCGCGCTGTGCCTGCGCGTCGAGGTGCAGCTCGCGATGGCTGAGGCGGGTCTCGGTCAGCCCGCAGACGCGGAGCGCAGGCTGGACGCGTTGATCGATCGGCACCAGCTGGGTGGAGGTCCGGTGACGCTCGGCATGTTGCACGAGTTCCGCGCTCGGCTCGCGCTGCAACGAGGTGACAAGCTCGTCGCCGGCGAGCAGCTCGAAGCCATGGTGCGCTACTACGCATCCACTGGGAATCCAGCGCTGATCGCCCTATGCGAGCGTTTTGCCGCTGAGAGTCAGCTCAAGAGCCGCGACACGGGGCCGCCCGTGTCGGTCGTGGATTTCGGCGACGCGCAGCCCGACACCGAGATCCTACTGCACGGGTGCGTGGATGCGGGCGCGCGAGCGGAAAGGGCGCTGGCGCTGTTGCTCGGCTCCGTACGAGCGCAGCGCGGATACTTGTACGCGGTCGAGGAGGGCGGCATGCAGCTCCTCGCGCCTCTGCACGGCGACGAGCCACCGCCGGATCTCGAGCTGTGGGTGCGCGCGCAGCTCGATTCCAATGGCGACAGCGCCGTGACCGTGGTTGACGACGCGCAGAGCGGCTCGCGGCCACATGCTTCGCGCGCGCTTCTGCCGCGCAGGCTCTGCGAGCTGATCTTGGGAGACACGGGCTGCGAGCGCCTCGTCGGCGTCGCCGTGGTCGAAGCCGAGGGCTCCGTGTGGGCGCCACCACCGCGCGAGCTGCTGCGCGGGATTGCGCGCGGGCTGTGGGAGCGGGACTCGTCCCAGCTCGAGACCGCGCGCGTCGCGCTCTGAGGGCGAACGGGGTGCGCAGATCCGCGCCCGCTGGCGCGCGACACGGCCTTCGGCCATGATGACGCCGCGCGTGTGGGTGGGGGCGGTGGAGACGGGCCATGCGTACTCTCCCGAGGCTCGCGCCTTCGAAGCCGAGGCTGGGGTCCACGTCGCGCAGTGCAGAGATTGCGATCGCGGTGCTGCTCAGCGTCTGCGCTTGCAACAGCATGCAACCCAGCGCTGACGCGACGGATGGCGCGTCGTTGGCGTCGGATGCGGGAGCTCCAGTGGTACCGGGGTTGGACGCCGGTAGTCTCGACGGCGGCGTGATCAGGGGCGGCGACGCTGGCGGCCTTCATTCCGACGCCGCAACAGACGGCTGTACACGCGTTTGCGCCGGGCGGATGTGTGGCGATGATGGTTGTGGAAGCTCCTGTGGCGCGTGCCCGAAGGGTGCGCGCTGTGATGCCGCGAGTGGCCAGTGCGCGATGCTTGTGGTCACGTGCATGCCCAACTGCGCCGGCGCGGCGTGCGGCGACGACGCTTGCGGCGGTACGTGTGGAAGCTGCGCCTCGGGCCTGTCTTGCAGCGCGACTCGTGCTTGCGTGTGTGAGCCGAGCTGCCCGGGACGGGAGTGCGGCGACGACGGCTGTGGCGGTTCCTGCGGGAGCTGCGCGCAAAGCCAGGCGTGCTCGCAATCGGGAAAGTGCGGGTGCGTGCCGCAGTGCAACGGCAAGGTGTGCGGTGACGACGGCTGCGGTGGATCATGCGGAACGTGTCTGTCGGCCCAGGTTTGCGGCACACAGGGCACGGCTTGCGCGTGCGTTCCCGATTGTGTGAACCGGGCCTGTGGCAGCGACGGTTGCGGTGGCTCCTGCGGTGGCTGTTCGAGCGGTGTGTGCAACACCACCACGGGGACTTGCCAGGCGACCTGCACGCCCGACTGCACAGGCAAGCATTGTGGTGACGACGGCTGCGGTGGCTCGTGCGGTGGCTGCTCGAGCACCGAGACGTGCAATCCCGCCGGCCAGTGCGTCTGCACGCCAGCTTGCGTCGGACACGCCTGTGGACCGGACGGCTGCGGAGCCACGTGCGGAACTTGCGGCGGAGGGACCCAGTGCAGCGCCGATGCGCACTGCGTGTGCGCGCCCAACTGCGGCGGGCGCCAGTGCGGCGACGACGGTTGCGGTGGTTCGTGCGGAGGCTGCGGCACGGGGAGCGCGTGCGA
>JBIOJD010000303.1:0-5157 GCA_044450485.1 Polyangiales bacterium
CAGAAGCTGAGCTCGCAGGGCTTGGTCGAGATCTACGCTACGCTCTGCGACAAGTATCCGATCGTGTCGATCGAAGATGGCTGCGCCGAAGACGACTGGGATGGCTGGAAGCTGCTCACCCAGACGCTCGGCGACCGCGTGCAGCTGGTCGGCGACGACTTGTTCGTCACCAACACGCGAAGGTTGCAGCGAGGCATCGAGGAGGAAGTCGCGAACTCGATCCTGGTCAAGGTCAACCAGATCGGGACCATCACCGAGACGCTGGAGGCAGTCGCGCTGGCGCGTCTGAACGACTACTCGGCCATCATCTCGCACCGCAGCGGCGAGACCGAGGACACGTTCATCGCAGATCTCGCGGTCGCGCTCGGCACTGGGCAGATCAAGACCGGCTCGGCGTCGCGCTCGGAGCGCATCGCCAAGTACAACCAGCTCCTGCGGATCGAAGACGAGCTGGGCGAGGCCGCGATCTTCGCTGGCGCGACTACGCTGGCGTGCGCGTCCTGAGCTCGGTGCTCACGCGCTCTGCGAACGTGCTGTCGTACTGGCTCGCGCGAAACGACTCGTCGCAGAGGATCTCGCGCACGAGCTCGAGGTTGCTCGCGAGCGGCTCGAGCGTGGCTTCGCCGAGCGCTCGGTCGAGCGTCAGCACGGCTTGATGGCGGGTCGCGCCGTGGCCGATGACCTTGGCGAGCAGCGGCTCGCGGTCGAGCGCAGCGACGCTGCCTTGCACGAGGTCGGTCTCGACCCGCAAGCTGCCGGGTGCCAGCACAGGCCAGCGTAGCGCGGTCACCACGGTCGGTTGGCGTTGCGCGGGTGTGGCGTAGATCCGGCCTTGCACGGCGTGACCGCCGGGTTGCGCGCGCCGCGCCTGGCTGCTCAAGCGCTCGCCTTGCGCGATTCGGAGCTGCAGCTCCACCAGATCGAGGTCGCTGCGGATCTCGATCAGCGCGTGCTCTTGCGGCAGCTCGGCGCGGAATCCAGTGATGTACAGCCGTCCCTCGAGGTCGAGCGCGAAGTCGGCTGCGCCGAGCCCGCGCAGTCCTCCTTCGCGTGCAATTCCCAGCGCCGCTTCACGCAGGGTCGCGCGCCTGAGCTCGCCTCCGGGGCCGCGCAGCGCGGGCGCAGGCGACTCTTCGATGAGCGTGCGGTCGGCGAGAACGAGGCTGCGCTCGACTTCGCCGAGCACGACGAGCTCTTGGCCGTCGCTCACGACCAACGCGGAGAGCAGGCGCGCACGGTCGAGCCAGCGCTCGATCCGCATGTCTCCCCCGTGGGCCCGCGCGCGAGAGAGCGCGTCGTGATGGGCCGTGGCCAGCTCGTCTTCGCTCTCGGCCACGATCGGCTCGGCGTCATCGCCGGGCACCGTGATGCTCACCGGATAGCCGATGTCCGCGGCTTGCTGCGCCGCCTCCGCCGCGTCGGCCGGGGCCGCATCGGCGGACGGAAGCGCGCGAAAGCCCGCGAGGCGCGCGAGCTCGCGCCGGCCCGCGGTCGAGACGAAGCGCTCGAGCGCTTCGGGCGGCGAGCCGATCCACTGCAAGCCCGCGGCGACCGTGGCTGCGGCAAAGGCCGCGTCGGCGCGGAGCGGACCGCAGCCGGGGTGGATCGCGGTCGCGCCGATGCCCGTGGCTGCTGTGATGATCGCGCCTGCGTTGCGGTAGGCGTCCGGGCCCTCTGCGATCGCGACGGCTTCGTCGCAAGCGCTCACGTGAGCGGACGACGCGTCCGCGGCGTCGTGGATGGCGACGGTCGCGATGCCCATGCGCTCGCAGGTCCGCGCAATGCGCAGCACCACCTCACCGCGATCAGCGATCAAGATCTTGTTTGCCATCGTCGGGCCGTTCTACCCGCGAAGCGGCGGGGTTGCCAGGGTCGCGAGCCACGCCTGAGCTTGACCAGGCGACAGTCGCTGTCGATGCTGGTCCCCGTGACGATCAGAGTTCTGCGGACGGCGCGCGGACGCGCGGCCTTGGCACCAGCAACCGTGAGGCGTCGCGGTCGTCGCATGCTCGCCGCGCTCGGGCTCGAGGACGCAGAGCTCTCCATCTTGTTGTGCGACGACACCGTCATGCGCGAGCTCAACCGACGCCACCGCGGGCTCGACCGCACGACGGACGTGCTCGCGTTTGCGATGCGAGAGGGCGAGCCGTCGCCGGCAGCCGGCATGCTGGGGGACATCGTGATTTCGGAGCCCACGGCCAGGGCCAATGCGCGTGCGTCCAGCCGGCTGGCGAAGGAAGAGATCACGTTTCTGCTCGCCCACGGTTTGCTGCACTTGCTCGGCGACGATCATCGGACTCGCACCCAGGAGAGACGCATGACGGCCCGCACCCACATGCTGATCGCGGCGACCGCTGGGCCGGACGCGGGCCGTGTGGACAGTTCCTCCAGCGGCTCGGCCTTGCGCGGGTTACGAGCCTCGATCCGCGGGCTGATGAAACGCAAAAAACGCAGTAAGCGCAGTTAGTTAGTTCGCCCTTGGCAGCATGGCTTACCGGCCATTCCAGGTCGATCGGCTGAAATTGAACGCCTGTGGACAAGGTGTGGGCCGTCCGCCAGCCCCGAGCCGCCGTTCGGGGCGGGCTGAAGGGGCGCCCGAGTTGGGGGGCGTCGTGTCCCCCGCACCCGAAAACGAGCCAAGAACGCGAGAGGTCGAGAAAAGCGGTTGTTTTCGCCGACCCGAACATGCATACCTCTCGGCCAATTGCCCCGCGGGGCCGAGGAGAGAACCGATGGCGACGACAGCGAAGCGCATGTCCAAAGCGCAGGTCATTGCCGAGCTCGTCGAGAAGACTCAGCTCGCCAAAAAAGACGTCCAGAACGTGTTCGACCAGCTCCTGCAGATCGTCGAACGGGAACTGGGCAAGAACGGTCCCGGCGAGATCGTGGTTCCGGATCTCGTGAAGCTGAAGGTCAAGATCGTGCCCGGCCGCGCCGAGCACGTCGGCCTCGATCCGTTCACCAAGCAGCAACGCACGTTCCCAGCCCGGCCTGAGTCGAGGAAGGTTCGTGCGTCCGTGGCCAAGCGGCTCAAGGAGCTGGCGGGCTGAGCCCAGGTAGGCTCTTTTTCGGTGCATCTGGCGCTGCGGGCTCGGTGCGTCGGTCGTCGCGAGGCGAGAACATCCCGCGCACGAAGCCGAGCAGCACCCTGGCTTGCTGGTCGGTGACTACGGTCCGAACGGCGAGCTGAGCCTCTCGAATCTCGAAGCGCGCCGCCGAGAGCGGCTGGCGTAGACCGATGAAGGCCACGAGCGGACTCGCGGCGAAGGTGTCGCGCGTCTGCTCCCAGTAATCGCGGGCGCGCTTGGCAGCGCGTGCATTCGCGAAGTCGCCGCTGGCGACGACCTCGAGCGTGCCTTCATCCCCCCGGCGCACCGAGATCTCGAGTCGGCTCGGGACGCCCGCGAGATTGCCGCGCACGAACTGCTCCGCGCCCTCGACCGACAGCGCGAGGATTTCGCCCTCGCTCAGGCCGAGCAGCGCATCGCCGGGGTCGACTTCGCCCGGGTGCTGCTTCTTCGCGCGCAGAGCGAGCGCGTGGGCGACCTGCAGCACCCGTGGAAGGTCCTCCGGCCGCGTGATCGCGAACTGGTGCGGCGCGATCAGCGCCAGCAAGCGTTGCGTGTCATCGGCGTTGGCCCACGGTGCCACCTGGATGCTGCCCTGCTTGCGAAAGCTCGCGGACACGCCTCGGGCCTTGGCGAGGCTCTCGACCGCGTGTCTGGGAACGTCCTCGCCGCCCGTGTACTCGCCCGCGATCACGACGCTCTCGCGCTGCAAATCGGGTGAGGCGAGGTAGAGACGCTCGAGATCGCGCAGCGGATCGAGGCCCGAGCCGTCCACGAGCATCCGCCAGTCGGGGAGGGCGTCGAGCAATTGGGCGACGTCCTCTGCGAGATCGGTGCCGCGGATGCGGCCAACGTGCAGGCGCAGGGCGATCTGGGTGCCGGCAGGCGCGAACGCCGCGAGCAAGGGCGGTCCAGCATCTCCCTGACCGGCATCCTTGGCAGCCACGGCCGCGGCGTCGCGCCCGGCGCCGCCCGCATCTCTTGCGCCAGCGTCCGCGGCCTCGACGTGCTTGCGGGGCTTCGGGCGCGGTTTCGGCGCTGCAGGCGCTTCGACTGGCGCAGCACCGGCGGTTGCGGACGCGATCGGCACGCTGGGGCCGCTCGCTTCGGGTGGCGGGCTCGGCTCGCTCAGACCGAACTGGGCTTTCATGGGCATCTGCACTTCGAAGTCGACCACGGGCATCGTGTGGGCCCAGTCGAGCAGCAAGTACACGAAACCGTGCGCGAGCAACGAGCCGAGCGCGCCGAAGCCCACCCCGAGCGGTCGAAGCGCGCGCCGCGAATCGGCCGTGGCAGCCATCGCGTGCAATATACACTCCGCTCCTGCGCGCCGTGCGCGGTGGCAGCTCTCTGGGGTTGACGCCCGTTTTGCGACGTGAAATCAGTGCGCCCACGCCCAGCACCACAAGAGGAAACGGCGTGAGGCGTTGCTGGCAAGACAGCTTCGGCGGGCGCTCGACTCGCGTGGCGGCGTCCTTTGGACTTCTGATGGCCGCGCTGACCCCGAGCGCGTGCGTCGAGCGTCCTCGCGAGGCGCCGGCACAGAAATCAGTCGCCTCGAAGCCGCCGCTCGCGCCCGAGCCGCCACCCAAGCCGAGCGGGCCGCCGGTGCGCTTGTTCGCGGCGAGCCTCGTGGTCAAGGTGCGCGCCGCGCCGCTGCGCGCCGCTCAACGCATCGGCTATCTGCGCGGGGGGGCGGTCGTGCAAGCGCTGAGCGCGGATCCGATCGGTTTCGACAAGTGTCGCAAGGGTTGGTACGGCCTCGACACCGGCGGGTTCGTGTGCTCGACGCTCGCGCTGCCGTTCACCGGCAAGCGCTTGCCCGAGCGCCAGGGGTTGCAGCCGGATCTGACCGCGGCGCTGCCTTACCCGTATGGCTACAGCCTTCGGCGCAACACGCCGGTGTACCGAAGGCTGCCGACGGACGACGAAGCAGCGCTGTACGAGGGGTATCGTATTCCGGGTCGCGGGCCCCCCGGCCCCCGGCCCGCCCCCCGCGCCACCCCCGCCGCCACCACAAACCCACCCCCCCCCCCCCCCGGCCCCCCCCCCCCCGCCCCCCCCGCCGAACCCGCGGCCGAGGCGGCGG
>JBIOJD010000304.1:0-5152 GCA_044450485.1 Polyangiales bacterium
AGCGCCGGCCAGCCTGACCGGTGGAGAGGGCGAGAGCGTGATTCCCGTGTCGTGGAAGAGCGGCGAGACGCACCTCAAAGGCTTCGTCGTGTTCATCGACACGAGCGGGATCGCTGCGCCCCCGCTCGATGGCGGGCTCACAGCCGATGGCTCGATTGCGATGCTCGACGCAGCGGTGGACAGCGGCGCCAGCGACGCCGGAGCCGACGCTGCAACGACCGACGGGGGCAGCAGCCGCGTGTCGCTGACCGACGCAGGCGGCGGGACCGTCATCGTCGGAGACAACACCGGTGCTTGCGGGCCCACCCTGTTGACGGCCGGTGAGAACGCGAACCAAGTGCCGAGCGGCGTGTTTCAGAAGCAGGTCAATGAGCCGACCGCCACAGGCGCGGACATCGTCCCCGCCGATCTGCAACACGCACAAACGGCCACGATCGCGGTGGCCGCGATCGATCTCGCAGGCAACCAAGGCCCGTTGTCGAACCTCGCGTGCGTGAAGATCGTGAACACGACGGGGTTCCTGGACAGCTACCGCGCCCACGGGGGCACGGCCCAATCAGGCTGCCCGTGCAGCGCGATGGGGCCTGTCCAGGTCGAGAACGCGTGGCCGGTGGTGCTCGCCACCTCGGTGCTCGTGCTCTCCGGCCGACGGAGGCGACGGTCGTGAGGTTCGGCCTAGCGCTCGGTTCGCTCGCGCTGCTGATGCTTTGCGGGCTGCTCGCCCCTGCAGGCGCGGCCGCGCAGATCTACGACGAGATCACGCCTCACCGCGACTTCAGCTCGCCGGAGCACTTCGCGCTCGAGGTCCGGGTCGGGCCCTACCAGCCGGACATGGGCGGCAACAAGGCCTTCACCACGTTCTTCGGCACCGACCACGGACCCATGTTTGCGTTCGAGCTCGACGTGGTGGCCTATCGGCTGAAGGACGTGCTGTACCTGAACGGCGGCGCCGGCATGGGCACTGCCAGCTACCTCGGCCACACGCTCGATGCGACCGGACTGCCCACGGCGGAGAAGACCACGCTGAGCATGTTGCCGATCAACTTGCTCGCGGTGCTGCGCGTGGATGTGCTGGCACGCAAGCTGTCCGTCCCGTTCATCTTCGCGGGCAAGATCGGCTACCAATGGGCCCACTGGAACGCGCAGGACGGCAAGGCCGCTCCCGTGTCGGGCTGGAGCGTCGGCATGCGCTGGGCGGCGCAGGTCGCGCTCGATCTCGACGCGTTCGATCAGAAAGCCGCGCGACGCATGGACGAAGAGTGGGGCATCAACCACTCGCTCTTGTTCTTCGAGCTGTTCCAGTTCAAACCTTCGCCTCGCTCACTGCCGCTCGGCTCGACCGCCTGGACGGTCGGTCTGGGCTTCTCGTTCTAACCGTGCGTTGCGGGGTCCGGGTCACGCTCGCATACGACGGCAGCGACTTCGCCGGCTTCCAGATCCAGCCAGGCCTGCGCACGGTCCAGGGCGCGTTGACCGACGCCGCGCAGCGGATCTGCCAGCACGAGGTGAGCGTGCGTGGGGCGTCGCGCACCGACGCAGGCGTGCACGCCGAAGGGCAAGTCGCCGCGTTCGACGCCGAGCGCGAGCTCTCGCCTGCCCGCTGGGTGCTCGCGCTCAACCGCTATTTGCCGCCCGATGTGTCGGTGCGTGCGGCCGCCGCCTGCGAGCCCGGCTACGAGCCGCGCTTCGACGCGATCGACAAGACCTACCGCTATCTGTTCCACCTGGGCGCCGCACGCGACGCGCTACTGCGCAATCGGGTCTGGCACCTCGGTCGTCAGGTGCGCCACGCGGCACCGCCCGATGATGGCTCGGAAGCGTTCGGAGCTGCCGATCTCGATGTTCCCGCGATGCGTACGACGTGCGCGCTGCTGCTCGGGACCCATGACTTCAGGGCGTTCCGTTCGGCCGCAGACAGCAGGCCGAGCACGCAGCGCACGCTGAGCCGCGTCGAGCTGCTGGAGGGGCACTGCGGCCGCCCAGACGTGCTGGCGCTGTTCGTGCGCGGCAACGCGTTCATGCTCAACATGGTGCGGATCATCGCCGGCACGCTGCTCGACGTGGGGCGCGGCCGACTCACGCCGAACGACGTACAACGTCTGCTCTCCGCGGACGGGACCCGCAGTCGCGCGGGCATGACCGCGCCCGCGTGCGGCCTCACGCTGGTTGAGGTGACGCTTGGTCGGCGTCCCGGGGCGGCATCGCCGCAAGCTCCATGAGCCTGGCACGCACGAGCGGGACCATCTCGGCCGCGTCGCGGCGCGCGACCTCCTCGACCGGGATCGGGGCGCCGATGTGCACCTCGACCTTGCCCGGCTTGATCAGCAAACTGCCGCGCGGAAAGATGGCTCGGCTGCCGCGCACGCCGACGGGCAATATCGGGACGCCCGCAGCCTTGGCCAGGTGAAAGCCGCCCTTCTTCAGTGTGCCGATGCTGTCGGAGTCGCCGCGCGTGCCTTCGGGAAAGATCAGCACCGTCTTGCCGCCGCGGACCTGCTCGGCGGCCTGATTGATGGTCTGCATCGCGTTGGTGCGTTGCCCGCGATCGATGACCACGTGGCCACCGCTGCGAAGTGCCTGGCCCAAGAACGGCACCCGCGTCAGCTCGCGTTTGGCCAGAAACCCGGGAATGATCGGAAGCGCCAAGAACAGCACGACGATGTCGACGTAGCTCAGGTGGTTGGCCATGACGACGTAGCTCAGCGTCTCGTCCATGTGCTCGCGTCCGTGCACCTCGAGCTCGACGCCCCAGAACCGGATCAGGCCCTTGGCCCAGTCGCGCTGCAGGCGCCGAAACAGCCCGGGATCGCCCCGCAGCACGCCCAGCGTGACCGCGTACGAGACCATGAAGGCCGTCCAAACACCGAGAAAGAGCAAATTGACGAACGAACGGATCGTCAGCAAAGCAGCGCCTCGACCGGTGGGACGACGAACACACGCTAGCACAAAAACCGCGTCTGCCGCCCTGTCGAGGCCAGCGCTCGGATGCTAGTCTAGAGGCACCGACGGGCGCGCATGGCAAGGCTCGCGACACGGGGTGGACCAGGGCGGATTTGGCGAGCTGCGGCGCTCGCGCTCACGCTGCTTGGCAGCTCGCTCGGTAAGAGCGCGGCGCACGCCGCGCCGCTGCCTGCTCCAATGCCGCGCGGCTACACGCTCGAGCGCGACGAGGGCACACGCTGGCTCTATCCCACGTCGGCCGAGGCCGAGGTCGCCGAGCTGAAGCGCGCGCGCAAGAAAGCCTGGGCTGCGCTCGAACGCGAGCTCGGATCGAAACTACCCGACGAGATCGATCTGCGCGTCGCGCGCAACCCGCAGGAGATGCAACGGCTCGCCCCGCAGACCGTGCTACCAGGCTACGCGACGGGTGTCGCGTTTCCGCAAGAGGGTCTGGTGCTGCTCAGCCTGGCCGAGCCCGAGACCTTCTTCCGGCCCGACATGCCGCGCGTGCTCGTGCACGAGCTGTCGCATGTGGCGTTGGAACGCGCGGTAGGAGGCCGCCCCGTGCCGCGCTGGTTCGCAGAAGGCGTGGCCATCCATCAGGCGGGAGAGCACTCGTTGGCTCGGGTGCGCGTGCTGTGGGAGGGCACTCTGCGCGGCGACTTGATCCCGCTCTCACAGCTCTCCGCGAGCTTTCCCGCCGAGCACGCGAACGTCGACCTCGCATACGCCCAAGCGGCCGATCTCGTCGGGCACATGCTCGAAGGACCGCGGGGTCCGGAGCACTTCCGCACGCTCATCGCGCGGCTGCGCGAGGGCGAGAGCTTCGAGCGCGCGGTCGACGCCGCCTACGGGCCGCTCGATCAGCTCGAGCGCGATTGGCGTTCGCGCTTGTCGCAGCGCTTCGGGCGCTGGCCGTCGATCCTGAGCGGGCTCACGCTGATGTGGGTGATCGGGGCGCTGCTGCTGGTGGTGGGCTACGTGCAGGTGCGGCGCAGGCATCACGCCACGCTCAAGCGCTGGGCGATCGAAGAAGCGCCGATCCTCGCGGCAGAGGTCCCGGCGGCCGCCCCACCCACACCACCGCCACCGGCACCGCGCCACGCGGCCGACGACGTGCTCGACGCCTGGGGCGAGCGGCGCCACCACGAGTCCGGAATCCCCACCGTCGTCCATGAAGGCCGCAGCTACACCCTGCATTAGGTACCTCGCGTTGCTGCTGCTCGCGCTCGCGGCGTGCTCGCGCACGCGGGGTGCGGATCCGAGCGTCGTCATCGCAACGGGTGGAGACGGCGGGGCGCAGGTCTGTACGCGCTGCGACGACGGACTGTTTTGCAACGGGGCGGAGCGCTGCGACCCAAAGACTGGCAGTTGTCTCGAGGGTAAGGCGCCGAGCTGTGACGACCACGACGAGTGCACGCTCGACCGTTGCGACGGGCCGCGCGATCGCTGCGAGCACACGCGGACACCCCGCGATCGCGATGGCGACGGCTTCGACGCTTGTGACGCCGACTGCAACGACTCGGACCCCGCCGTGCACCCTGGCGCGCTCGAGACCTGCAACCAGATCGACGATGACTGCGACGGACAGGTGGACGAGGGCTTGCTCTCCGAGTGCGGCGATTGTCGGCCAGGCTGCCAGCTGAGGTACCTGCCCGCGCTCGGCGATACCTGGCATCCGAGCGCCGACAACAGCGACGCCGTGGTGGTCGACGGTGACGGCGGACCCCTCGTGCTGAGCTCGGAGACGCGCCAGCGCTTCGATGCATGGATCGCGAACTTCGTCGAAGGCAAGGTCACGAAGCTCGACACGCGCGACGGCACCCAGCTCGCGCGCTACGACAGCGTGCTCTACGACGGCAGCAACGGCGCGGAGCCACCGGACGCCGAGTGTGACCGGAGCGGGCTCGGCCAGAGCAACGGCGGCAATTGCCCGTCACGCACCGCTGTCGATTTCGACGGAGCGGTCTACGTCGCGAACCGCGCGTTCGGACTACAAGGCACGCTGACCAAGATCGCGGGCTTCGAGCAGGATTGCCTCGATCGCGACGGCAACGGCCAAATAGACACTTCGCGCGACTTGAACGGCAACGGCCAAATAGACAGCTACGTCGACGGCGAGTTCCTCGGCCAGCTCGACGAATGTCTGCTGTGGACCGTGAACGTGGGGTCGGTCGGCGGCGTGCCGCGGGCGGTGGCGGTGGACGCAGAC
>JBIOJD010000305.1:0-5137 GCA_044450485.1 Polyangiales bacterium
AGGCCGCACAGCCAGAACAATCCCGCAATGCGCTCGTCGGGGCCGACCACCAGCTCGCGATCGGGCGCGAAGGTGCGAAGGCACGCCCACGACCGCACGACGCGGCTCGAAGCGAGCTGGGGCGCAGTGCGTGTGAGCTTGGCCGCCAGCGTTTCGAGCGCTGCGGGGTCGGGTTGCGGCTCGCCCGCCGGCCACGCGACCTCGTCGCAGGGGCTCGCGAGCACGCCGCCCGACTCCGGGCGGTAGTAGAGCTCGTCGTCCACACGCCAGACGACGGGGTGGTCCGCGGCCAACGGGCGATCAGCTTGGGGTTGGAGCTGCACCAGGTGCCGTCGCAAAGGCACGAGTGGGAGGTCGGCGCCACATGTGCTTGCAAGCGCAACGCTGAAGGCTCCCGCAGCGAGCACGATGGCGCCTGCGGGCAGGAAGGTTCCGTCTGCCAGCGCGACGCCTGCGATCCGCTCGCGCTCGACGCGCAGGCTCGCAACGTCGGAGCCCGTACGCAAGTCCGCACCTAGCGCGCGCGCGGCTCGCGCGAGCGTGGTGTTGAGCCTATGCACGTCGAGCACGCCGCCGTCCTCCACGAGCACGCCGCAGCTCACCTGGCCACCTTCGAGCGACGGCGCGCGCTCGCTCGGCGCGGCGCCTTCGAGCAGTTCGCAAGCCACGCCTTGAGCGCGCCCGTGCTCGAGCCAACCGAGCGCCTGGTCGCGGCGCGTCTCCGCGAGCAGCAAACCGGTTCGTTGCAGCAGCGGCTGCGAGCTCTCTGCCAGCTCTGCCATCAGCGCAAGGCTGCGCCTCGCCAACCGGGCGCTGCTTTCGTCTCGCTCGAGCGGTCGAAAGATCGCCGCGTTGCGCCCCGATGCGTGCGACGCGAGCAACGCCTCGCGCTCGAGCAGCAACACCGTGTGATCGCGCGACAGCGCCGCCGCGGCCGAGAGCCCGGCCACACCACCGCCGAGCACCAGCACGTCGGGCGCGCCCATGGCCGACGTTTAGCAGCTTCGATGCCGCTTCGCTCGCTCAGCCATGGCCGTCGAGCGCGTCGCCGGGCGACCGCTCGTTCTGGCCGCTGCGGCGGACCCAGATCCCGGTCAGCGCGAAGAATCCAGCTGCGAGCAGGTACCCGATGGCCCACGGCCAGCCTGTTGCCCAGCCGATTTCGTAGACCGCGCCTTCGGGGCTGAGCTTGCCTGCGTGGATGAAACCGAAGAAGGCCAGCGCCGCGCCGATCAGCATGAAGCGGGTCGCAGCGCCTAGCTTGCGGTCGATGAGGCAGGCGCTCGCGGCCGACCACACCAGGCTCGTCAGCATGAAGCCCTGCGAGAGCGCGACCATTCCGTGCAGGCGCAAGCCGGCGCTCTCGAATGCCTCGGGCTTCGCGAGCACGCGCGCCGGCAGGCCGAAGTCACCGCTCGCAAATCCGGCGGCGCCGAGCGTTTGCGTGAGCACGAGCACGCCCCAACCGGCGATTGCGGGAAACAACCCCAGCGCGACCGCAGGTGCGTGGCGTGGTGGCGTGGCCGAGAACGCTTGCGCGGTGATGACGATGCCGATCCAGAGCACGATCGCCATGCCGGCCTCGATCGGCATCAGCGCGCTGATCGCGTGAGACAGACCGAGCAGAGCCACCAGCGTGAAGAACACGCCGTTGAGAATCGAGTAGCCGGCGCGTGCGCCGAGCGCCTTCCAGCCTGGATGGCCGATGTAGATCGTGGTCGGAAAGCACGAGCCGAGACACGCGGCGACGAGCGAGCCGACGCCGTTGACGCCGAGGCACGCGGCGGTCGGGTAGGGGTCGCCCGCGGCTTCGGCCGACTCGAGGTTCTGCAGCGAGCCGAGCACGTTGAACAGGCCCATGGGCACGATCACCGGCACGAGGAACTTCATCGTCAGCGGATGGGTGAGGCCTGCGACCAGATCACGCAGCACCGGAATCGGCGGGTAGAAACCGATGTCTGCAATAGCCGCTGACAGCGCGCCGCGGTGAACCGGGGACGGCAGTGAAGGAAACAGCGTCATCGCCCAGGCCGCGAGCGTGCCGAGCCCGACGGCCCATGCGCCTCCCGGGATGCGCAGCGGCAACCGAACGCCAGAGAAGTACGTGGTCAGGATCACCGCGAGCGGCAGCAGCGCCACGAGCGGCGTCTCGAAGGTGCGCACCGCGAAGTCGATGGCGATGAAGCTGATCGCGATGCCGCTCAAGGTCGACAGCAGCGCTGCGCGCGGCGTCGAGCGCCGCACGAAATCTGCGACTGGCGCGCCCAGCAGCTCGATCAATCCGCAAATGAAGCACGCTGCGAGCCCCACCCGCCATGCGATCCGCGCGGCTTCTGCCGGCGCTGCCCCGGCGCTCTGTGCCGAGAGCTTCACCGGGAGCATGACCAAGAACACGAACGCGAAGAGCGAGACGGTGTTGATGCCGTAGGGCAGGGCGGTCACGTCGCGGCGACCGCTCGCAGCCGAGAGCTTCTGGGCTTGCAATGCGTAGTACACGTTGCCGACCAGAATCGAGAGCGCGGCTGCAGGGAGCACCGAGCGCAGCAACAGCTCGATCGGGAACCCGAGCACCGCGGTGCAGAGGCTCAGGATCAGCAGAAACTGGATCAGGTTGTCGATCGCCAGGCCGAAGAAGCCATCGACGTCACCGGCCACGAACAGCGGCTGCGGGCTCCCAGGCGTCATCAGCGCCGCAGTCTACGTCAAAAAGCGGGCGCTGCTCCGCTCGCCGATTCAATCCACTGTGGTAGGCCTCTGCTTCGCGATGGCCGACCCTCTCGACCGCACGCACCAGCGCGACGTGATGGTGACGTTTCTGGCGCTCTCCGGGCTGCTGCACGTGTTGGCGTTCTTCGCGGTCACGGTGGCGGCTGCGTACAAGTCGCCGATCGACATTCGGTTGCCGGACGAGATCGAGCTCGGGGTCGTGGAGAACAATCCCGGCGCGCAGGGCTCTCCGCCGCCCGCCGCACCGCCGGCCGCCCAGAAGCCGGTGCCGCCTCCCGCGCCGGCGCCCAAGCCCGCGCCCAAGCCCGCGAGCGACGCGATCGTGCTCGACGCCGGTGCCGCGCGCGACGCGGCCACGCCGACCGACGCCGCCGCATCCGACGCAGCGCCTGCCTCCGAGGTTGCCAAGTCGGACCAGCCCCCGTCGGGCACACCGGGCGAGACCTCGGGCGAAGGCCAGGGAGAAGGCGATCTCGGCGCAGGTCTGGGCTTTGGCAGCGGTGGCTTCGGCAGAAGCAAGGGCGGGCCTTCGGGCGCGGTGATCGGGTTCCACGCCGACCTCGACGAGATCCGACGCACCTCGCTTACGCTCGAGACGCGTGGGCTGCTCGAGCTCATCCCCGAGTGGCAGAAGATGCTGCAGGGCTCCGGCATCGACCCGCTCAAGGATCTGTCGCGGGTGTTCGTGGCGACCCCGAGCCTGAAGCGCTCGGATCTGGTGATGTCGGCACGCTTCGTCGGCGGCAAGCCTCTGCTCGAGCGCGCCGTGGAGCGGCTCGCGCAGGAGAAGGGCCAGAGCGCGCGCTTCGAGGCCAAAGAAGGGCTCGAGGTGGCGCCTTGGTACAACCGCGGACCGACGGCGCGTGAGGTGGCCGTGGTGGCGCCCGACCAGTTCGTGGTCGCGCGGCCCCAGGATGTGTCGCGCGTGCTCGGAGTCTCGGCCGCGCTCGCACGAAGGCACGCCAAGCAACCGGACATGGAGCAGTCGACGGGCCCCGCGGCGCTGCTCGCGATGTACCCGAAGGAGGCCGTTGCGCTCTCGGTCGAGGGCGCCCGCGAATTCGTGGCCGGGGACAACAGCTACGTGCCGACTGCGCTGCGCATCTCCCTCTGGCACATCGACGAGTTCCACATTCAGCTGCGCGTGTTCGGCTACTACGAATCGGACAAGCGCGCGGGCGCTGGGCTCGAGCGCATCGACGAGCTGCGGCACGCGATCGCGGACCACCCGCGGGTGCAGTATCTCGGCCTGCGCAGCGCGATCGAGGAGGCCAAGCTCGAGCGCCACGGCGACACGCTCACGCTCGAGAGCGTGCTCACGCTGCACCAGACCCGCTATCTCATGGGCTTCGTGACCGAAGCCCTCAAACCGCGGGATTGAGTAGCTGAGCCCAGGTCCAGTGAGGGGTGAATCGTCGCTTCGCGACGAGAGGTCTGGACGACCAACAGGTCGTTCAGAGGTCAGCGAAGCTAGAGCGAAGCGTGGGGTGGGGCCCCAGCGAATTCACTTCGCTGGGGCGGGGCGGCGCGTGCCGCCCCGCTCATTCGTCAGCTGTTCGACTTGGCTGCGGGAGAGGCCGCTCGAGGGCGAGATCCGCGCCGAAGTCTGCTTGTCGGTAGTCACCTCGCGTGCGCTGACGTTGACCACACCGTCCGCGTCGATGAGGAACGTGACGTCGACGCGCACGTTTCCAGCCGGCCGGCGCGGAAGACCGTCGAGCACGAGGCGCCCGAGGAACGTGTTGTTGTCCACCAGCTCGTTCTCGCCCTGATAGATCATGAGCTCGACGAAGTCTTGATTGTCGCGCGTGGTCGAGAAGAGCTTGTTCTCGCTGGTCGGGATGGTCGTGTTCTTTGGGATGAGCGGCGACATGCGGCCATCTTTCACCCTCACGCCGAGCGAGTGTGGCGTCACGTCCAGCAGCACGGTTTCTTGGATCTCGCCGCTCATGATCGCGCACTGCGTCGCCGCGCCGACCGCCACGATCTCGTCCGGATTGACGTCCTTGGCAGCGCCCTTGCCGAAGATCTGTTTGACCTTGCGCTGCACCGCCGGCATGCGCGTCATCCCGCCCACCAGCAGGACTTGGTCGAGCTGCTTGGGCTCGAGCCCGGCGTCCTTGAGCGCGCGCTCGCACGGTGTGGTCAAGCGCTCGAGCAGGTCCTCGGTCAAGCGCTCGAGCAAGCTGCGCTCGATCACTTGGTGCTGCATGTGCAAGGGCCCGCGCGCCCCGGCGCAGATGAAGGGCAGGTTGATGGACGTGGTCGGCGTGCTCGAGAGCTCGCGTTTGGCGCTCTCGGCGGCCTCGCGCACGCGCTGCAGCGCCACCGGGTCGTCGCGCAGGTCGACCTCGTGCGTCTTCTTGAAGGCATCCAAGAGATGCGCGGTGAGCGCGCGGTCGAAGTCGTC
>JBIOJD010000306.1:0-5122 GCA_044450485.1 Polyangiales bacterium
TGATGCGATCTTGATGACCCTGGCGGGCCTGTGTGCGGGGTTGGCGCAGCTCTCGATGACGCGCGCGTACGCGCTCGAACAAGCCGCGCGCGTGAGCAGCGTGGGTTACTTGTCGGTCGTCGCCAGCGCCTTGCTCGGCGCGCTCGCGTTGCACGAGTGGCCCACGACGCAAGGCGTTCTCGGCATGTGTCTCGTCGTCGCGGGCGGCCTCGTCATCGCGATCGCCGGCTTGCGCGACTCGCGCGCGAAGTCCCTCGGCACGCAGTCGGGCAAGGCCGCGTGATGCTATGCTCGGCCGCAGTGCGTGCCGGGTGCGCTGCTTTGGTCCTGCTGCTGCTCGGTGGATGCCCGCAGAGCGACGGCAAAGGGACGAGCGAGGACGGCGGCTCCGCGGCCGGTTCGGGCGCAGCCTCGGGGAACGGCTCGACACCTTGCGCGGCACACCTCGCGTGGGAGAAGAAGTGTGAAGTCGCAAACCCGGGCTCGGTGGCGCAGCCCTACTGGGGTGAGACCGAGTGCCCCAAAGGGCCCTGGTCGCTCACGCAGACGGCCGTGGTGCGCGCGATGATCGACTGCTTCGGCACGCTCGGTTGCGGCAATTCGGACCACGTCTGCACGGTCGAAGGTCTTTCCGCGATCGGGATCAACACCGACAGCGATGTGACGGGCAACGCGCCTTACCAAAGCTGCGTCGACCAGACGCGCACCTGCAACGTGGTCAACGACGACTGCCTAGATTTCCTGGCGTTCACCGAGCAAGGTCGCGGCTTGGCCGCCAAGTGTCTGAGCCAACCGTGCGACACCCTCGCTGCCTGCCTGGCCGACCCGAGGATGTTCTGACGTGCAGCCCAAGCCGCGTGGACATGCACGCTCGATGCCGCAGATCCCGGCTGCGGCGCGGGAGTACAAGCGCACGGCGATCTTCGATGCGGCCACGGTGCCCGCGGGGCTCTTGCGTAGTCATACCCTCAAGGCCGACGTGTGGGGAGAGATCGTCGTGGTCGAGGGACGGCTGCTCTACGTCATCGAGGGCGAAGATGACGCATCCTTCATCCTGCACCCGGGCTTGTCCGGCTCCGTCGCACCGCAGGATCCGCATCACGTCGAGCTTCACGACGGCGCGCGATTTTTCGTGCGCTTCTTGCGTTGACGCTCGCTTGTAGCCTCAGTCGAGGCCCTTGCGTTTTCTGTGCTGCTGCATCGGGGCATTCACGTCGGTCGATACGGCGCCTTGGACCCTGAGCCCGCTGAGCGGTTGCCAGTGCGCGCCCTGGTCGCTCGACTCGAGCGCGAGCAGGTCGGCGCCATCGCGCGCGCACAAGAGCACGCGCGCCCGATCGTTGACCAGTGTCGGCAGCCCGCACATGCCGCTCGTCGGATCCCAGCACGCCCCGGGCGTGGTCGACGCCGAGCGCGGAGCGCCGTGCAGGTCGAGCTGCTGCACCGTGATCTGCGGTTGCGCGCTGCGCGAGTACGCCACCAAGGTGAGCTCCGGCAGCGCGACCGCGTCGAAACCCATGACCGCGCGCGCGACTTCCGGGCCTTGCTCGCAGCTCTGCGCGTCGCAGTGAAAGCTCACCAAGTGGCGGTCTGCATCGGCGAGCACTACGGTCGCGTCCTCGCCGCGGCACAGCAGTCGCACGCGATCGTGGCTCGGGTCCTCCGGATGAAGCGGCTCGCCGAGCGCGAGCGGCGTGGGTGCGAGCACCGTCACGGGCGCTCCTGCCTGCGGCACGCGGCTCACCGAGAGCGCACGCTCGCTGCCGAACGCCACGTAGCGCGCGGTCGGGGTCTCGCACGCGACCGCGAATGCGCTGCCGCCACCGAACGGGCCGAGCGCGACTGGCGCTTCGTTCGGGTCGTACCGCCACAGCCACGCTTGCATTCCAGCTTCGTCTGGGACCGCGTACACGATGGCAGCGGGTGTCCCGGGTAAGAGCAGCGCATCTTCTGGTGGGGCGCTGGCAGGCAACATGATGCGCTCGAGCGGCGCGCTCGGCGGCGCATCCTCGTGCTCGCTCGGCGCGAGCTTGTAGCGCCGCAGCTCGAGCCCACCGTCTTCGTTGGCGCGCGCGAGCAAGTCGACCCGGTCGTCGAGCATGATGCGCAGGCTGCGATCGGCGCGACCGGCCGGATGGCCGCCGAGCCAGCTCGGCACGGGCAGCGCTTCGGCGTCGGCAGGCAAGCGCGCAACGCCGGTCGCCCGGCGCACGCAATGGTGCGCGTCGTCCTCGCAGCGCTGCGCCGACATCGCCCAGACGATCACCGGCTGCTCGCCCGAGCGCAACGCGGCGCGCACCAAGCTCGTGCGTTTGAAGCGGCGGTGATCGAGCTTGCCGCCCGCGAGCCGCAGCCACGACACGCCACGACCGTCCATCGCGAGCGCGTACAAGCCGTCTTCGCCGGGCCAGACCTCGAGCAGCGCGCTCGAGCCGGCGACGATCGGCAAGCGAGCAGGCTCGGCCAGCGCCGCGGGCTTGTCGAAGGCGATCGCGTCCGCGTCGAGCGTGGCGTCGGCGTTCGCGGCGCGCGCGAGCAGCGCCAAGGCCGCGCGCAGCCTGGCGAGCGCGAGCAGCGGCCGCTCCGGCACACGGCCCAGAGGCTCGAGCGAGCGCGCCCGCACCAGCTGCGAGAGCTCGGCGTCGACGAGCCGCACGGTCGCACGCGCGTCTGCGGCTGCTTGCTTCACCGACGGCCACAGGAAGATCGCTTCGGGCGGCGCAATCGCCTGCAAAGCCGGCTTGCACTGCCCAGGCCAGCGCTGATCCGCGAGCATCACCCGAGCGGCGAAGTGCGCGCGCTCTCCTAGGGGGAGCCCGAGCCCGAGGCTCTGCTTCGCCTGCGCGCCGAACAGGCAAGCCGAGAAGCGCGCGAAGTCGCGCAGCGCGCTCTTGGCCTGCGCGTGCCCGCGCCAGTAGGGCACGCCCAAGAACAACGCCGCGAGCGCCACGTTGGCGACCACGGCGATCGCGAGCGGCTGCGAGCTCGCCCGGAACGCGCGCGCCGCCTGTCGGGTCTCCTCCTCGTCGTTACGCATGAGCTTCGCGCAGGCCGAGGGCGTACTCGGCGATCAGCTTCACGTGCAGCTCGCTCGTGCCTTCGCCGATCTCGAGCGCCTTGGCTTCGAGCAGGAGCCGCCCGATCTCGTACTCCTCGCTCAGCCCGTACGCGCCGAAGATCTGGATGCCATCGAGCGCGTTCTGCACCGCGGCGCGGCTCGCGCACAGCTTGGCCATCGATGCTTCCATCGAGGCGCGCTCGACGCCTGCGTCCTTCATCCGCCCGAGCCGGTACACGAGCAGGCGCGCCTGCTCGGTGCGGCAGATCATTTCCGCGAGCCTGCTCTGAATCAGCTGAAATTGCCCGATCGGCTGGCCGAACGCGTGACGCTCGCGCGCGTACGGCAGGCACAGGTCGATGCAGCGTTGCGCCTGACCCACGCAGCGCGCAGCCACCGAGTAGCGTCCCATGTCGAGCGCAGCGCCGAGGATCGGGAAACCCTTCGCAGGCTCACCGAGCAGCGCGTCATCGGGCACGAGCGCGTCGTCGAAAGCCACTTCGGCCAAGTTGTCGCGTCGCAGCGTGCGCATCGGCAGCTCGCGAATGGAGATGCCGGAGGTCGTCTTGGGATCGACCAAGAAGGCTGTGACGCCCGCGTGCTGCTGCGAGCGGTCGAGGGTCGCCATCACGAAGAACAGGCCCGCGTGCGCGGCGTGTGAGATGAAGACCTTGCTACCGCGCAAGCGATACCCGCCCGCCACTCTCGTGGCGGTGGTCTGCATGCTGGCGAGGTCCGTGCCGCCTCCGGGCTCGGTCAAGCACGCCGAGGCCAAGCACGTTCCGTCTGCGATGCGCGGCAACCAACGTCGTTTCTGCGTGTCCGTTCCGTGCGCGAGGATCGAGCTGGCCGCGAGCGAGTTACTCACGCTGATCACCGACGCGAGCACCCAATCGATGCGCGCGATTTCTTCGCACACGATGCCGTAGCTGACGACGTCCGAGCGCGACCCGCCGTACGCGCTCGGAATCAGCGGACCGAGCAGCCCGAGCTTTGCAATCTTCGCGATCTGCTCGAGCGGATAGCGCCCCTGCTGCTCGTGGCGCTCGACCTCGGGCAAGAGCTCTCGCTCCGCAAACGCCCGCACGTTCCGCCTGACCTCGCGCTGCTCGGGCGTGAGGTCGAAGTCGGCCATGCGTTGCAGCAGGCTCACTCGTCCTCGTGCACGCGGAGCTTGTGAAGCACGGTCATGTCTTCGAGCGTGGTCATGTCGCCGTGCGACTCTTTGCCTGCGGCCAGATCTCGCAGCAGCCTGCGCATGATCTTGCCGCTGCGGGTCTTGGGCACGGCTTCGGCAAAGCGGATCGCCTTGGGGCGCGCAAAGCGGCCGACGTCGTTGGCGACGTGCTCGCGCAGCTCCTCGGCAAGCGCCGGGCTCGCCTGCGCGGTCTGCTTCAGCGTCACGAATGCAACCAGCGCTTCGCCGGTGACCGGGTCCGGCACGCCGACCACGGCCGCTTCGGCCACGTGGGGGTGCGCGACCAGCGAGCTCTCGATCTCCGCGGTGCCGAGCCTGTGCCCCGAGACCTTCACCACGTCGTCCATGCGACCGACCACCCAGAAGAATCCGTCTGCGTCGCGCCGCGCGCCGTCGCCGGTGAAGTATTTGCCGGGAAAGCGCGAGAAATATTGTTGCTGGTAGCGCTCGTCGTCACCCCACACCGTGCGCAGCATCGACGGCCATGGCTTGTCGATCACGAGCAGCCCGCCTTCGTTGACGCCAGCCTCGGTTCCGTCCTCCCGTAACACCTTGGCCGAGATGCCGAAGAAAGGCAGCGAGCACGAGCCGGGCTTGGCCGGCAGCGCGCCGGGCAGCGGCGTCATCACGATGCTGCCGGTCTCCGTCTGCCAGTAGGTGTCCACGATCGGACAGCGCCCGCCGCCGACCACGTTGCGGTACCAGATCCACGCCTCGGGGTTGATCGGCTCACCGACAGTGCCGAGTAGGCGCAGCGACGAGAGGTCGTGCTTCTTCACCCAGTCCTCGCCCCACTTCACGAAGGTCCGGACGGCGGTCGGCGCCGTGTAGAACAGGCTCACGCCGTGCCGCTCGATGATCGACCA
>JBIOJD010000307.1:0-5101 GCA_044450485.1 Polyangiales bacterium
CGACTGCGCCGATGCGGTGTACTCGGTCTCGGTCGCGAGCCGAACCACCCTGCGCTTGCAAGTGACCGGGCAGGGCTTCGAGCCGGCGGCCGTCGTGACGCGCGCCGATCCGGCCGGCAGCTCGGGCAGCTATCCGCCGTTTGCGCTCGGCGAGAACCACACCTGCGCGTTGTCGGGTGGAGGCGTGTACTGCTGGGGTGCGGACGACCTCGGCCAGCTCGGCAATGGCGGCGGCGCCGGAGATCCAGATTCGCTCACCGCTGTCGCCGTGGCGTCACTCTCCTCGATCGTGCAAGTCGCTGCAGGGCAGAACCACGCCTGCGCGGTGACCGCCCAGGGCGCTGTGTATTGTTGGGGTGCGGGCGGCGCAGGGCAGCTGGGCGACGGTGGCAACGCCGATCGTTACGCGCCGTCGCAAGTGCTCGGGATCGGAGGCAGCGGCACGCTGGGCAATGCGGTGCAGGTGGCGTGCGGCGCGGCGCACTGTTGTGCGCTCGAAGGCGACGGCTCGGTTGCGTGTTGGGGCAGCGACGCGCACGGCGAGCTCGGCGACGGCCAGAGCGGAACCTCGAGCGCCACGCCGGTTGCGGTCACGACCGGCGAACGCTTCGATCAGCTCGTCGCTGCGGGTGATCACAGCTGCGCTGTCCGGCGCTCGGACAAGGCGGTGTACTGCTGGGGTGGCGGCGGGCACGGCAAGCTCGGCAATGGCGGGACAGCGGACAACCTCGTGCCGGGCCCGGTGTCGGGCTTGTCGAACGTGAGGTCGGTGATGGCCGGTCAGGACCACGACTGCGCGGTGCTCGCGCAGGGTGAGCTGATGTGCTGGGGCGACGGCTTCGACGGCAAGCTGGGACAAGGCTCGGACCACGCGGAGCACGACACGCCCGTCGCGGTGCTCAGCGCCAGCTCCGGCGTGGCGCTCGACAGCGTGGCGTCGAGCTGGGCAGCCGGCCGACGCCACACCTGCGCAGTGTTGCTCTCGGGCCTGGCGCGCTGCTTCGGTGACGACGGCCTGCAGCAGCTCGGCGACGCCGGCCGCAGCGTGGGCGGCTCGGATTTCGCGGTCGAAGTCGACGGTCTGATCGACGCGACCCAGATCGTCTCGGCCTACGACCACACTTGCGCGCTGCGCGCGAACGGGGCGCTCGTGTGCTGGGGCGATGGCGCGCACGGCAAGCTCGGCAATGGCTCGACCAGCTCTTCGGCCTCGCCAGCTCCGGCGCAGAGCGGTGCTCCTCAGGTTTCGTTCGGCACGGGCGTGCTCGACGCGGCCTTCACGCACGCCTGTGCGTCGATCGCGCAGTCGCCCGATCCCGGCTGCACGCGGGCCGAGCTCGGGAGCCGCAGCTACTTCTTCTGCGAGAACAACCCGCGCACGTGGGCGGGTGCGGGCCTCGCCTGCAATGCTGCGGGCTACCAGCTGGTCGACCTCGACACGGCCGGCGAGACCGCGTTCGCGAGCGCTCAGCTCGCTGCCGCCAGCTGGATCGGCGCCAAGCGCGAAAGCAGCGCCGATTGGCTCACGCTCGCATCGGGCTACGACTTCGATGACTTGCTCGGTAACAAAATCTGGGAAACCACGCGGGTCAGCTATGAGAGCTGCTCCTTCGGGTTCTCCTGCCACACGGTCAGGACGCGAGGGTTCTTCACGTCGTACGGGGAGCCCGATTGGGTGGGCGACCAGCCGTATTCCTCCTCGAGCACCTGGGGAGCACTGGACGAGCCGAGCCCTCAGCCGGGCCGCAACTGCGCGATGCTCCTGCCGAGCGGCAAGCTCGCAACCGACGTCTGCGCGCTCTCGAGCACGCCCGTCGTGGTTGCAGGCGGCTATGCAGCGCCACCCTTCGCGGGCGGGGTCCGCCACGATTTCATTTGCGAGGAGCGCAATCGCTTCACCGACGTCACGCTCGATGAAGGTCGCTATTTCATCACGGTCAAAGGCGCGGGGTCGCCGCAGGGCGGGGCCTGCGTTGGCGCCTACGCGCTGCAGCTGGACGATCTCGGTACCTCCGATGGAGGCTACCTCGGTTGCGACGACAACGGCGTTGCGGGCAGCACCGCCTCGGCGATCGAGGCCACGCTGCCGGCGGGCGACTATTATCTCGTGCTCAAGGGCAAACGCGCTGGCGATGCTGGCGCGTACGCGCTCACCGTGCGCGATGTAGACGCGGTTCACACGAACGAGATCGCCTGCAACGCGGGGCAAGGGCGAGCCAATCCCGCAGTCGTCAGCTTCACCGCCGAGCCCGGCAAGAGCTATTACGCTCTCGTCAAGGGGGAGTCGCCGCTCGACAAGGGCCCGTACACGCTCAACGCGCGCTCGCACAAGGGCACGGGGGATCGCCTTGCTTGCGACTCGGGCAGCGCGCCGGACGGGGCTTCGACGCTTGCGCTCGACCTGCCGACCGGCAGCTATTACGCGGTGGTCACCGGACACGCGGGTAGCACGCAAGGCACGTTCGAGCTCAGCGTCGGCGGAGCGAGCCCCGTGAGCGCGACCTTCGTACCGCCGAGCTATGCCGACACGGTGGCCGCGCTCACCGCCAGCCACATACGGGTGGCGACGGTGCTGTCGTGCGACGCGTCGCTAGCGAGCTGCACCGACGCTCAGGCACAAGCTGCGTTGCTCGCGACCGACACCTCGGGCGTGGTCCGTAGCGCTTCGAGCGCACAGGACGTGCCCGCCGAGGTCGCATCGGCCGTGCGCGAGCTCGAGCGTTTCGACAGCGTGAGCGCGCAGCTCGAGTTCGCGCCCGACGCCAACCCCGGCTTCGTCAAGAGTCAGCTCGCGGCCGTGATGGATCCCGGCAACAGCTGCATGCCCGGCGACGATGCCGCGAGCTTTCGGGCGTGCTCGCCTGGCTCGAGCCCGAGCTTCAGCGTGTCGCTCGCCAACCCGGCGCTTCAACCGGTCCCGCCCGGCAGCGGACCGCTCGGCGGGTACCGTTTCACCTTGCACGTGCAGGGCACACGCGACGGCGTCACGCGTTACACCGAAGACGTGCCCGTGTTGGTCGTGCCGAGCGGCGGGACGCCTCCGATGACCTACGACCAAGGCAGCTACCACCAGGACTTCGACTCGCGCGGCTGCGGCGTGGGCACCAACACTCGGCCGTCCTGGGACGATCTTTCGTTCGCCGCTGACGTGCGCCCGGACACGCGCCTGGACTTCTACGCGTGCAGCGCCGACGTGCTCGGGGATCTCGCGAAGTGCGATACCGGCCTGCCGTCCTCGGGCTACAAGCGCGTGCTGACCGTGACCGCAGGTCAAGGCAGCGGCAAAGCTTGCACTGTCGCGACGCAGGACGTCGATTGTCCGGCAGGATACTGCTCGCCGTACACGTCGCTCTGCAACACGCTCGAGGGCGCGAGCTGTGGCCAGGACTCGGAGTGTCCCGGCACGTCGCCGGGCCGCTGCCGCGACGGGCCGACCGCAGCGACGCTCGGCGCCACCTGCGTCCCGCCCAACTCGGTCGCGAGCATCGCCACCGCGCTCGGCGACGACAACTATCATCCGGTGCTGCGCTTGCGCGTGGATCTGCAATCACTCGGCGATGGCTCGCGTACGCCCGGGCTGTTCTTCTTCGAAGCCAAGTACCGTTGTCGCAACGTGGAGTAACAGCGATGGTCGACACATGATGCGGGATCGAGGAACGAAGCTCTTGCGTGGGGTAGCCGCGGCTCTGAGCTGCGCGCTCGCAGCGGGGCTCGGCTGCAGCGCAAAGCGATCGGCGCCGCCTGGGGCTCCGACCTCGGGGGCCCGCGCCTCGACCGCGCGCTCGGACGAGGACGGCGGAGCGCTGCCCAAGGGCTCCGACGCCGCCCAATACGACGTCACGATCGACTCGAGCAAGGGCTTTCTCTGCGGCTACGACAACAGCGACATGCTGCAGCTCGACGGCAGCGCGGACCAGCCGGAGCCCGCGATCGCGACCGACGAAAAGGGCTTCGTGCTGCTCTATCACGACGCATCGGGCGCGCTCTTCATCGAGGCCGTCCCGGTGGACGGCGCCGCGCAATCGCCGGTGCCGATCATCGCGCCTGCCGATGCGCCGGCGGGCGTCGGGGTCAGTGTGAGCGGCAGCCACTTCTTGCTCGGCTGGCGCGACCAAGACAGCTCGGCGCAGACCTTGCGCGTGCGCGAGCTGAGCTCGGTCGATCATCAGCCGGTTGCGCTCACGAGTGCCTTGGTGCCCACGGCCACCGACGGCGAGCTGTGGGCCTCGGTCGGCCTCGCCGACGGCTTCCTAGGAGCGTTCGTCGAGCATACCGATGCGGGCTCGGAGCTGCGCCTGCAGCGGCTCGCGGCGGATGGCACGTTGCTCAACGCGCTGACGGTTCCCGGCGTCGGTGCCCGCAAGCTCGAGGATCTGCACCTCTCGCGCCTCGACAGCACTCGCGCGCTGCTCGCGTGGCTGGAGCGCGACGCGATGGGCATGGGACAGATCATGGCCATGCCGGTGGCGACCGATCTCACCAGCAAAGGGCAGGGCCAGGCGCTCGCGCTGTCCAAGAGCTCGGTGCACGACTCGCGCTTCGATCTCGACGCGCGGGCGCTGAGCGCTGGGCTCCTGTACCACTCGCTCGATGGCGACGTGCGCGACGCGCTCAAGTACCGCCGCATCGATGCCTCGGGCACGGCGTCGCAGCCCGAGCTCAACATCGTCAACGCACCCGGCCGCGTGCGCGATGGATCGATCGCCGCGTTCGGGCAGGGCTATGCCGTGGCCTACCGCGAGCTGCCTTCGCTGGGCGTCGACCATCCAGCGATTGACGTCGCGTTCATCAACCAATTCGGCGCGGTCGTGTACCAGGCCGAGCTCTCGCAGACGAGCGAGACCGGCGGGCGCACGGACTTGGCTGCGACCGCGGATGGCCACCTGCTCGTGGGCTGGACCGAACAGTTGCCCGCGGGCGCGACCACCCACGCCTTGAAGCTGTACTGCCCTGGTGCGCTCGTCCTCTGCGGCGGCAAGGTCAACTAGATCACAGGGTGGGGCCCGCGACCCTCCCAGGCGCCGCCGCCAGACCACGAAGGCGCGACCCACACCCACCCCGCGCGCGCGGGCGCGAACGAAGGGAGCGCGGAGCGGCGTGA
>JBIOJD010000308.1:0-5096 GCA_044450485.1 Polyangiales bacterium
CAGATCGCCGACCCCGGCTTGCGCGTAGTAACGCTTGAGCAGTAGCCCCCCAGCGATGGCCACGGAGATCGCGACCACGCTCGCGCGTTCGGTTGCGCACCTGCTCACGAGGCGGCGAGCGGCACTCACGGCAGCCTCGCCGAGCGCAGCATGCGCTTGCGATACGCGATCAGAGCGAGCACCGCGAGCAGCAGCGCGACCAGCCACGGCAGCTCTGGCTCGGCCCCGGACTCGTACTCGCTTCCCACGGCAAGCTCCGAGACGCCGAGCGGCAACGGCAGCGGCTGGTCCACGTTTGCGGCGTCGCCCGCGGGATTGCGGATCTGCTCGAGCACCGCGATGAACGAAGTGTGCTTGGTGAGCAGCGTGTATTTCAGGCCGAGGTCGGTCACCTGACGCGTCGTCTCGGCATCGGAGCCGTCGGCATCGAAATCGGAGAGCTTCGCAATCCGCGTGCGCGCCCAAAGCTGTGGCAACGCCGCGTTCTCGGGTCGCGGCAGAGTGCTCGCCACTGCGATCGTCCGAGAGAACGGCCCACGGCTGCTCTGTCCCACGACCTCGATCTCGCCTTGCCGCGGCCCGCGCCACTTGCCGATCACCACGACCGGACGCTCGGCGAACAGGTCCGGCTGCCGCGCGGGCTCGACGTCGTAGGCGTCGAAGCCATGGAACCGAACTGCGACGCCGGTCAGCACAGGCGATTCGATGTAGCGCCGAAAGCGCTGCGCGGTCTCAGCGGCCTGGGCTGGCTGAGTCAAGACGAACGGCTCGCCCTGCCCGACGCGGGCGAGCCCATCGATCAAGAAGCGGTTCACGCTCGACCCGATGCCGAACGCGAAGACGTTGGTGGTTTGCAGGTTCTGCGCTACGAGCTCGAAAGCGCTGCGTTCCTGCGCGATGTAGCCGTCGGTGATCACGACCACCGTGCGCGAGACGTTGGGCGTACGCGGCAAACCCATCGCGGTGCGCAGCGCCGCCTCGAGCTCGGTTCCGCCGCCGCCTCGCTCGCCCGAGATGAGCGTGAGCGCGCGCTCGATGTTGCTCTGCGTCGGAGCCAACGACTGCGGCGCGAGCAGGCGCGCGTCGCCCGAGAACAGCACCACGTTGAACGAGTCGTTCGGTCGTAGGTGCTGCACCAGGTCTTCGAGCAGTTGCTTCGCCGTGTCGAGGGGAAAGCCGTTCATCGAGCCCGACACGTCGAGCAAGAACACGTACTCGCGCGCCGGGATCTGCTCGGGCAGAACGCGCGCGGGCGGCTGCACCATCAGTAGGAAGTGGTTCTCTTCCGGGCCTTCCGAGAGCAACAAACCGTTCTGCACCTCCGTTCCCGCGAGCCGGTACTCGAGGACGAAGTCGCGGTCCCCGCCGAAGCGCTGGCCACGCGCGAGCCCGACGTGGGCGAGATTCTTGCCGGCCCAGGTCACGTCGAGCGGGTGCGTGCTGCTGCGCAGATCCGCGATCGGAACACCGGTCGACAGCCCGACGTCGATCGAGAACACCGTGGCGGGCATGTCGCCCTGCCGCATGTACGGCGTCGCCACGAAGTGATCGGTCGCGGGAGCGGATGCGGCCGGCTCGTGTGCGTATCGCGGCCCGACCACCGTCGGATAGACGAACTGATACACGCCCTCGGTCGGAACCAACAGCTCGCTGTAGCGCAGCTCGACCACGACGCGGTCGCCCGGCATGATGTTCGCGACTTGCATGCTGAAGACGTTCGGGCGATCTTGTTCGAGCAGCGATGCGGTCTTGCCCTGGGCCTTGGCCTCTTGGAACTCGGCTGCGGCTCGCGCGCGCTCTTTGATCTTGGCGACGACGCGGCGGTTGCCGAGCGTGATCTCCATGCCGTGAACTGCGGCGCGCGTCGAGGCCGGGAACACGTAGCGCGCGTGGATCGGCTGCGTGCCGCCGTTGCGGTACGTCTGCTTGACGAGCACGTCGGCCACGACACCGCTCACGTTCGCCGTGATCTGCGTGCTCTCGAGCGGAAAGCTCTCGACGCCTTCGGCGCCTTCGACGAAGAAGTAGGGCGAGAGGGTGCGCTGCGACCCGTCGTCCTCGGCGAGCGCGGTGCCCGAGAGATGCACCGAAGCAATCAGTACGATCATCCAGGTTCGTAAGCTCATGGCCGTGTGTCCTTGGTTGCGGGTTGGAACACGACTCAGAGTGCGGCGCGGGCATGAGGACCCCGCGCGCAGCGTATGAAAAGTGCGTGAGAAACGCGTGAATTGGGCGTCTGCGACGCTACTTCACGTCCCAAACGTGCCAGCCGCCGGCCTCGCGCTTGAGGTGGAGCTCGCCTCCCCCGGTCAGGTGCACGACCGCGTCGTCGTCGTGAACCTCGACGCGCAGATCGAGCCCGTCGCGGGTCTGCTCCACGGTCTTGCCGAAAGCCGCGCTCCATGCGGCGCGGCGCTCGCGTGAAAGCACGCGCAAGAGCGCAGGCAAGCTCTGGCGCAAGAGCGCGCGGTGGAGCGCGGCCACTGCATCGAGCGGGGTCGAGAGCGCCTGCGCGTCGAGCACGCCGCCTGCGATCTTGTAGCCGCCGTCTTCGACCGTGAGCTGCACCTGCTCGCCGTCGTCGAGCTCGACCTCCGCGCGCGCCATGGACGGACCAGCCTGCTGCAGCGCCGCACCGAGCTCCGCCCGCTCGCGCTCGTTCTCGCGCCAGAGCTGCAAGAACCTAGGGTAGCCGACCTGTGCGCGCAGCTCCGGATCGAGCAGCGCATAGGCGACCTCGGGCTGGCCCTGCCGCAGCGCCCCGCCGAAGCGCTGCACGATCGGTCGTGGATCGGGCACCCGCGCGCCCGCTCCGGAGCCGCAGCCGAGGGCGCACGCGACGACCAAGCACGCCACCCTCTTGCGCATGCCGGCAGTCTACTGCCCCTGCCGACTACCTCAACTGGTGCAGGCTGAGCGTGCCGACGTACAGGAAGCCGACCATGAACAGCACCAAGAACGGAATGCTGACCCACGAGCCGGTGACGATCGCGAGCAAGATCGTGCCCACGATGTAGAAACCAAACCCGAGCTCGATGTAGGTGCCGAGGTTCGCCGCTGCGGCACGGTATTTCTTGGTGACCCAGCCGTCCTTGCGATCGCGCACGCCGTGCTTGGGCGTACGTACGAAGTCCGACTCGATGCCGAGCAGGCCTTCGAGCACCGCGCGCGCATTGTTGATCGAGAGCCCGATGCTCACGGCCATCATCACCGGCAGCCGCTTCACCGCGTCGCGCAGGTTGCCGTACAGCGCTTTGTGCGTGGTCAGGTAGAAGATGATGATCGACACGCAGGTCGAGAAGAACAGCGGCACGTCGAGCAGCAAGAGCCGCGGGTTGTGCATGCGCTCGCGCATCAAGAGATTCGGCAGCTGCAAGGCCGCCAGAATCACCAAGAAGACGTACGCGAAGTTGTTGGTCAGGTGGAACACGCACTCGACCTTGACCTTCAGCGGCAGGTCGGCCTTGAGCACGGTCCACAGCAGCTTCTTGGTGGTCTGCGCAGAGCCCTTGGCCCAGCGGAACTGCTGGCCCTTGAACGAGTTCATCTCGCACGGCACTTCGGCCGGCGCGATCGCGGTCGGCACGTACACGAACGACCAGCCGCGCAGCTGCGCGCGGAAGGAGAGGTCCATGTCCTCGGTCAGCGTGTCGTGCTGCCAGCCGCCCGCGTCGATGATGGTCGAGCGGCGCCAGATCCCTGCCGTGCCGTTGAAATTGAAGAACCGCCCCGAGCGGTTGCGCGCGATGTGCTCCACGACGAAGTGCCCGTCGAGCATCATCGACTGCACGCGCGTGAGCAGCGAGTAGTCGCGGTTCAGGTGGCCCCAGCGCGCCTGCACCATGCCGACCTTGGGATCTGTGAAGTGGTGGATCAGCTCTTGGATGATGCTCGGCGTCGGCACGAAGTCCGCATCGAACACCAGCACGTAGTCGCCCTTGGCGTCGCGCAGACCTTCTTCGAGCGCGCCGGCCTTGAAGCCCAGGCGATTCTCGCGATGCCGGAAGCTCACGTTGTAGCCGCGGCCGAGCAGCTCCTCGGCCTTGGCGCGCGCGATCTCGGTGGTCTCGTCGGTCGAGTCGTCGAGCACCTGGATCTCGAGCTTGTCCTTCGGGTAGTCGATGCTGGCGACGCCTTCGAGCAACCGCTCGGCCACGTACATCTCGTTGTACATGGGCAGCTGAACCGTCACGACCGGCAGCTCGTCGAAGCGCCGCGGCGGCTTGGGCGCGTCGTTGCGGTGACGCCAGTAGAGATACAGCAACAGGCCTCGGTGGAACCCGTATAGACCGAGGATCGAGAGCACGATCATGTAGAGGGTGATAATCGCCACTTCCATGCGGTGATGCGCTCCTAAGCCTGCTGCGAGGGCTGGCGCATCTTAGGCGCGGCGCGGTCACGCGATTGTCATGGAAATGTATTTTCTTGTACTGAAACGTAGCTATATGGGCGGAATTGCAGGCGTTTTCCCGCCTGCTGTGCGGGGATCAGGCGGTTGTCGACCGCGCCCGGGCCGCTCCCGCGCGCAACCGCGCGATCGCCGCGGAGCGTCCGAGCACCTCGATCACCTCGAACAGCCCGGGGCTCGCCTTGCGGCCGGTGAGCGCAACGCGCGCGGCCTGAGCCACATCCTGCAGCTCCATCGCTTGCGCTTCGAGCCACGCCTTGGTGCGGGCTTCGAGCGTCGCACGCTCGAACGGCTCGACCGCTTCGAGCTGCGCGCAAAGCGCCTCGAGCTTGTCGGCGCTGTCGGGCGTGAGCAACTTCTGCGCCGCGGCAGCGTCGAACACGGGCGCATCGCGGAAGAAGTAGTCCACCGCTTCGGCGACTTCGACCAGTGTCCCCGCGCGCGGCATCACCAGCGCGGCTGCGGCTGCCAGACGCGGATCGTCGTCCTGCACCGTCAGGCCACGCGCGCGCACGAACGGCAGCGTGAGCGCTGCGACCTGCGACGGCTCGAGCATGCGCAGGTGCGAGGCCTGCACGTGCGCGAGCTTCTTCTGGTCCCAGCGCGCGCCAGTGTGCCCGACGTGCCCCCAATCGAAGCGCTCGACCAGCTCGGCGCGCGTGAAGATCTCCTGATCGCCGTGCGACCA